>DATCJI010000521.1:0-6209 GCA_036562835.1 Xanthobacteraceae bacterium
TGAGACCATCGACATCGTCGCGCGGATGGACAAGGTCGCGCGGCTTCTTGCGCATCGCATCGAGGTGTTGCGGCTCTCGCGCGAGATCGGCGAGCAGACGAAGGCCGCTCTCGATCAGCGCCAGCGCGAGGTCCTGCTGCGCGAGCAGATGGCGGCGATCCAGCGGCAGCTTGGCGAGGGCGATGAGGGGAAGGCCGCCGAGATGAAGGAGCTCAACGAGGCGATCACCAGGGCCAAGATGCCGCCCGAGGTCGAGCAGCAGGCGCGCAAGGAGCTGCGGCGCCTCGAGCGCATGCCGGACGCTTCCGCCGAATACGGCATGGTGCGCACCTATCTCGATTGGCTGATCGAGCTGCCATGGAGCCTGCCCGAGCCGACGCCGATCGATATCAAGGAAGCGCGGCACATCCTCGATGAGGATCATTACGGGCTCGAGAAGATCAAGCGCCGCATCGTCGAATACCTCGCCGTGCGCAAGCTCGCCCCGCAGGGGAAGGCGCCTATTCTGTGCTTCGTCGGTCCACCCGGGGTCGGCAAGACCTCGCTGGGCCAGTCGATCGCGCGCGCCATGAATCGCAAATTCGTACGCGTGAGCCTCGGCGGCGTGCACGACGAGGCGGAGATCCGCGGGCACCGGCGCACCTATATCGGCGCGCTTCCTGGCAACATCATTCAGGCGATCCGCAAGGCAGGTGCGCGGGACTGCGTGATGATGCTCGACGAGATCGACAAGCTCGGTGCCGGCATCCAGGGCGACCCCGCCTCGGCGCTCCTTGAAGTGCTCGATCCCGAGCAGAACAGCACGTTCCGCGACAACTATCTCGGCGTGCCGTTCGACCTGAGCCGCGTCGTGTTCATCACCACCGCGAATGTGCTCGACACCATCCCGGGGCCGCTGCGCGACCGCATGGAGATCATCACGCTCACCGGCTACACGGCGCAGGAGAAGCTCGAGATTGCCCGCCGTTATCTCGTGCGCCGCCAGCTCGAGGCGAACGGCGTGCGCGCCGATCAGGTGGAGATCGGAGACGAGGCGATCCGCGAGATCATCCAGCGCTATACGCGCGAGGCGGGCGTGCGCAATCTCGAGCGCGAGATCGGAAAGGTGTTGCGCCACGCTGCGGTGCGCCTTGCCGAAGGCGAGAGCGGCCCCCTGCGCATCACCCCCGACAATCTTGGCGCCATTCTCGGGCCGCCGCAGTTCGAGAACGAAGTGGCCATGCGCACCAGCGTGCCCGGCGTCGCTACCGGTCTCGCCTGGACGCCGGTGGGCGGCGACATTCTCTTCATCGAGGCGACGCGCATTCCGGGGAGCGGCAGACTCATTCTGACGGGCCAGCTCGGCGAGGTGATGCGCGAAAGCGCCCAGGCCGCACTGAGCATCGTCAAGAACCGCGCCGTCTCCTTCGGCATCGACCCGAACCGGTTCGACAAGAGCGACATCCACGTGCATGTGCCGGCAGGCGCCATTCCAAAGGATGGACCGAGCGCCGGCGTTGCGATGTTCATGGCGCTCGTTTCACTCATGTCCGATCGCACGGTGCGCAGTGACACCGCGATGACCGGCGAAGTGAGTCTGCGCGGCCTCGTGCTGCCGGTGGGCGGCATCAAGGAAAAGGTCGTCGCCGCGCATCGAGCCGGTCTTAAACGCGTGATGCTGCCCGCACGCAACCGCAAGGACTTCGAGGACATTCCCGAAGAGGTGCGGCGCGACATGGAATTCATCTGGCTCGAGCGCGTCGACGAGGCGGTGGAAGCCGCGCTCGAGCCCGCCGCTCCCGCCACGGAGGACCGCGTCAAAGCCGTCGGCTGACCGCGGCTGTTCAGTTCGGCCGGTGCAGCTTTGCCGGGGTGCGCGAGACCGTCATGCGGCCGCGCTTGAACGCGTAGAGCACCGGGCTCAGCTCCGCGACCACCATGGCCGGCTCGGTGCCGTCGAGCACCACGAGGTCCGCTGACTTGCCCGGCTCGAGCCCATACTCGGAAAGGCGCATCAGCTGCGCCGGCCGGCGCGTGATCATGTCGAAGCATGCCTGCATGTCGGCCCTTTTGCCGACATGGCAGATATTTGCGTAAAGGTTCGCCATGCGGATCTGCGAGCAGTCGCCGAAGGGTGTGAACGGGTTCAGCACATTGTTGCTGGAGAGCGAGCAGTTCACACCATGCGCGACCAGCTTGTGGGTGGGCACGACGCCGCGCGGGACGTTGTGATCGTGTACATGGTCGCGGCCCATCAGGAAGAGGTCGGTTGAGGGAAGCACCGTGAGCGCCACGCCGGCGTCGGCAACGCGCCTTGCCATGCGCTCGAACTCGGGCACGGCGAGGCTCGTCGCCTTGGTGACGTGGCCGATGGCGACGCGCCCTCCGTATTTGTGCTCGTCCGTGCGCCGGCAGACATGCTCCACGTCCATGTTGGCCGCGGTGGGGCCGAAATCGAGATGCATGTCGATGTCGACGTCGAACTCGCGCGCCATCTCGAACACGCGGTCGATCTGCCCCTTCGGATTCGTGTCCGTATAGGGCGCAGCACCCACGACCTGGCAGCCGCGCCTGAGGCTTTCCACCATCAGCTCGTCGGTGCCGGGATTGTTGAGCAGGCCTTCCTGGGGAAAGACACAGATGCTCAGATCGATCGCCCAGGCATATTCCGTGATCAGCGGCATCACGCCATCGAGGCTGCGCAGCTCCACGCCGGGATCGACTTCCAGATGCGTGCGCATGTGGGTCGTGCCCTGCAGAACTGCCTTTTCGAGCGTGCGCCGGGCGCGCGCGTGCACGTCCTCGGGCGTGAATGCCTTCTTCGCCTTTGCGGCCTCGCTGATCGCCTCATCGAGATCGCCGCGTTCCGATTTGCAGCGGTCGACAATGGCCGACTTGTCGAGATGGATATGCGTTTCGACAAATCCAGGCGATACGAGCCGGCCGCCCACGTCGAGGCTGTTGCCGTGCGCCGTCAGATTGGGCGCAATCGCCGCGATCCTGCCGTTCTCGATTCCGATGTCGGCGAGCTCATGCTCGCGTCCCAGAACCTGCGCGTTCTTCAGAATGAGATCCATTCTTTCGATCCTTTACTTGCAACCAGCTCTCATGGTGCCGCGCTGGCGTGCTCGCCCAGGTATGCCCGCGTAAGTGCCGCATCCGCGCGCATCGCGGAAGCCTCCCCCGCATGCGTGATGCTTCCCGACTGCAGAATATAGCCGCGGTCGGCGACCGAGAGCGCGAGTGCCGCCATCTGGTCGACAAGCAGGATGGTCGTGCCTGCCTCGCGCAGCTCGGCCAACAGATCATAGAGCGATTGCGTCAGCTTGGGAGCGAGTCCAAGTGAAGGCTCGTCGAGCATGAGCACGCGCGGCCGCGCCATGAGCCCGCGCGCGATCGCAAGCATCTGCTGCTCGCCACCTGACAGCAATCCGGCGCGCTGCTCCTGGCGCGCGCGCAGCGCCGGAAACCTGTCGAGCATCTGCGCAATGCGAGCCGCCTCGTCTTTGCCGGGCCGCGCGAAGGCACCAAGCCGCAGATTGTCGAGCACCGAGAGCTCGGGGAAGATCTGGCGGCCCTCGGGGATGAGGATGAGCCCGCGCGCAACAATGCTGCTGGGGCTCAGTTGGTCGATGCGCTCGCCGACGAGACAAATCTCGCCGCTTCTTGCGCGCATGAGTCCGCTCAGCGTGCGCATCAGGGTGGTTTTGCCCGCCCCGTTCGCGCCCAGCACCGCCACTGCCTCTCCTTGTTTCACTTCAAGGCTCACCGAGCGCAGCACAGATGCCGCGCCGTATGCTGCGGACACATCTTTGGCGCTGAGGAGGGCGCTGGCATGGCGTGGGATCGGCCGTGCACGGCCTCGCGCTGTCGGCCGCTCCTCGCCCATATACGCTTTAAGCACGGCAGCATCGGCCGCCACTTTGGCCGGCGAACCTTCCGCGATCTTGCTGCCCGCATCCAGCACCACCACGCGATCGGAGATGCCCATAACGAGCTGCATGTCGTGCTCGATCAGGATCACCGCGATGCCTGCACGTGCGATCTGCTGCAGCAGCTTGCCGAGCGCCTGCCTGTCGGCAGCGTGGAGGCCGGCGGCGGGCTCGTCCAGCGCGAGCACGCGGGGGCGCGTGCCGAGAGCGCGCGCGATCTCGACGAGCCGCTTGTCGACATGCGCGAGCGCGCCGGCAAGGACATCCGGACTCCCGGCATAACCGACGAAAGCGAGCAGGCTTTGCGCAAGCCCGAGATGTTCCGGATCGCGCTCGCGCGAAAGCAATGTGCCGGCTCCAAGGCGTCCCTGCCGCAGCCCGATGAGCACGTTGTCGAGCACCGACATGGTCGCAAACAGCTGGCTCGTCTGATAGGTGCGTGCGATGCCGGCGCGTGCGATGCGGTGAGCCGGCATTCTTGTCAGCTCGAAATCGGCGAGCCGAACGCTGCCGGCGCCAGGCCGGTAAAATCCACAAACGAGATTGAGGGCGGTGGTCTTGCCGGCGCCGTTCGGCCCGATCACGCTCGTGATCGAGCCTGCGGCAGCTTTGAAGCTCACCTGGCTCAAGGCGCGTACGCCGCCGAAGCTCACCGAGAGCTCGTCGACGCAAAGCGCGGCTTTCGCGGTATTCGCAGCCAGGAAATCAGCTACGTTCTTCGAGGGTTCGGCGCGGTGCGAGAGTGCAGGCTTGCTGAGGAAGCCACTCATCAGTCCCACGATCCCCGTGGGCGCGAGGCGCAGCACGAGCAGCATCAGCACGCCGACGAACAGGAGCCGGTATTCCGCAAGGAACGACAGCACCTCCGGCAGCAGCACGACAATGATCGCGCCGACAAGCGGCCCGAGCACAGTGTCGGCACCGCCGACCATCACCACCAGCAGGAAAAGGATCGATTGGAAGAAAGGAAACGATTCCGGACTGATAAAATTGTTAAGCGAGGCGAACACGCCGCCCGCTACTCCGGCCATGATTGCGGAAATGGCGAAAGCGGCGCTGCGCAGCAATGTCGGATCGAGCCCGATCGAGAGGCTCGCGGTTTCCGAATCCCGCACGGCGCGCATGGCGTGCCCCCACGGGCCTGCGCTCAGGCGCGCGTAGAACATCAGTGCCGCAACGGTGAGCGCCAGAACCAGGAATGCGACTTCCCGCTCGCTGAATTCAAGCCCGAAGGCCTGCGGCAGCGCGATGCCCATCAATCCGTTCCAGCCTCCGGTGAGCGCTGCCCATTCGGCAGCGCCCTGCTCGACGACAAACCCGAAGGCGATGGTGACCATGGCGAGGTATGGGCCGCGCACGCGCAACGCCGGAATGGCGAGGAGGACGCCCGCGCAGCCGGCAATCAGGCCCGCGGCCGGCAATGCAGGCCAGAAGGACCACCCGGCGGTCGTGGTCAGGATGCCGAGCGTGTACGCACCAATGGCGTAGAAGGCGACATGGCCGAGGGAAATCTGGCCGGAGAGGCCAAGCAGGACGTTCAGCCCTACGCCGACGATGGCCGTAAGCCCCAGGACCGCGATGATGTAGATGTGATAGCCATTCCCTTTCGCAATCAGAAAACAGGCAAGCGCGATGGCGACAGCGGCGGCGAGGAGCGCCCGCGCGCTCATACCTTTTTCACCTCGGCGCTGCCGAACAAGCCATGCGGCCGCAACGCAAGCGCCACGATCACCAGCGCGAAGGTGACGATCTGGCTGTAGGTCGAGCCGAGAAGGGCGATGATCAGTGCTTCCGCGACCCCATAAAGGAGGCCCGCAAGCACAACGCCCCACGCATTGCCCAACCCACCCAGGATGGCGACGGCAAACGCCTTGATACCGAACAGCGTGCCCATGGTGGACGAGATGGTGAAGAGCGGCGCGACCAGAATGCCGGCAATCCCTGCAAGCAGGCCGGAAAGCGCGAACGCCCCAAGAATCACGTGCTCGACATCGATGCCCATCAAGCGCGCGGCGTCCTTGTTCTGCACCACCGCAAGCAGCGCCTTGCCATAGCGCGCGGTCCGGAAAAAGAAATGCAACGCGATCGCAACCGCAATGCCCACCACCGGAATAAGCGCCTGCAGATATTGAATTCTGATGCCTGAGATCGTGATCGCACCGGTTGTGAGCACGCCGGGCGGCATGCCGCGCGGGTCTTTGCCGAATGTGAACAGAACGATGTTGTCGATGACGATGCCGAGCGCCACCGTGGCAATGAGCCAGGAGCCTGATCCGCGCTCCACGAACGGCCGCACGG
>DATCJI010000533.1:0-6533 GCA_036562835.1 Xanthobacteraceae bacterium
GCTCGGCGTCACCGGCTCGGGCAAGACCTTCACCATGGCGAAGATGATCGAGGGGACGCAGCGTCCGGCGCTGATCCTCGCCCCCAACAAGACGCTCGCGGCGCAGCTCTACGGCGAGTTCAGGAGCTTCTTCCCGGACAACGCGGTCGAATATTTCGTCAGCTATTACGATTACTACCAGCCCGAGGCCTATGTGCCGCGCACGGACACGTATATCGAGAAAGAATCCACGATCAACGAGCAGATCGATCGCATGCGTCACAGCGCCACGCGTGCGCTGCTCGAGCGCGACGACGTGATCATCGTGGCCTCGGTGTCCTGCATCTACGGCATTGGCTCCGTCGAGACCTATTCGGCGATGACGTTCACTCTGCGACAGGGCGGGCGCATCGATCAGCGCCAGCTCATCGCCGACCTCGTCGCACTGCAATACAAGCGCAGCGCCGGCGACTTCTATCGCGGTACCTTCCGCGTGCGCGGCGACGTAATCGAGATCTTTCCCGCCCATTATGAGGATCGCGCCTGGCGCGTGTCCCTGTTCGGCGACGAGATCGAGTCCACTCAGGAGTTCGATCCGCTCACCGGGCAGAAGACCGACGAGCTGGAATTCGTGAAGGTGTACGCCAACTCCCATTACGTGACGCCGCGCCCGACGCTGCTGCAGGCTATTGCGGGCATCAAACAGGAGCTCAAACAACGGCTCGTGCAGCTCAACGATTCCGGACGGCTGCTTGAGGCGCAGCGCCTCGAGCAGCGCACGCTGTACGATCTCGAAATGATGGAGGCGACCGGGTCCTGCGCGGGCATTGAGAACTATTCGCGCTATCTCACCGGGCGCAAGGCAGCAGAGCCGCCCCCTACCCTGTTCGAATACGTGCCCGACAACGCACTCGTGTTCGTCGACGAAAGCCACGTCACCATTCCGCAGCTGGGCGGGATGTTCCGCGGCGACTTCCGGCGCAAGGCGACGCTTGCCGAATACGGGTTTCGCCTGCCCTCCTGCATGGACAACCGGCCGCTGCGCTTCGAGGAATGGGACGCCATGCGCCCGCAGACCCTGTCGGTCTCGGCCACCCCCGGCCCGTGGGAGATCGAGCAGGCGCACGGCATCTTTGCCGAGCAGGTGATCCGCCCCACGGGGCTGATCGATCCACCCGTGGAGGTGCGCCCGGCGCGCAGCCAGGTCGACGATCTCGTCGGCGAGGTCAGGCAGGTGGCAGCCGCCGGTTACCGCGCGCTCGTTACCGTGCTCACCAAGCGCATGGCCGAAGACCTCACCGAATATCTGCACGAGCAGGGCATCCGCGTGCGCTACATGCATAGCGACATCGACACGCTCGAGCGCATCGAGATCATCCGCGACCTGCGCCTCGGCGCCTTTGACGCGCTGGTCGGCATCAACCTGTTGCGCGAGGGTCTCGATATTCCCGAATGCGCGCTCGTTGCCATCCTTGATGCCGACAAGGAAGGATTTTTGCGCAGCGAGACGTCGCTGGTGCAAACCATCGGGCGCGCCGCGCGCAATATCGACGGGCGCGTCATTCTTTATGCCGACAAGATGACTGGCTCCATGGAGCGCGCCATTGCCGAGACCGACCGGCGGCGCGAGAAGCAGCAAGCCTACAACGACGCAAACGGGATCACGCCGGAGAGCGTGCGCAAGGGCATCGCCGACATTCTCGAGTCTGTGTACGAGCGCGACCACGTGCTCGTCTCAACGGGTGGCGGGCTTGCCGGTATCGGCGACGAGGAAGCCGCCGCGACCATCGGGCACAATTTCGAGGCGGTGATTGCCGGCATGGAGGAGCCCATGCGCGCCGCCGCCGCCGATCTCGACTTCGAGGAGGCGGCGCGCCTGCGCGACGAGATCAAGCGCCTGCGCCAGACCGAGCTTGCGGTGATCGACGATCCCACCGCCAAGGCGGTCGCGATCTCGCGGATGGGCGAAGCGCCTCGCTCGTCGGCCGCGCGCGCACGCGGCCGACGCGAAGGCCCGCACAAACCCGATCTCGACGAGATGGGTCCCGCCGTCGAATCCAGGCCCTACCGTTCAGGCCCGCGCTCGACCACCGGCCGCGCCGGCATGCGCGGGGGCTGGCGCCCACGCGGCCGCTGATGCGCCGCGTCGTCGGCATCGATCACCTTGTTCTCAGCGTCGGCGATTTCGCGCACTCGAGGGCATTCTACGACAAGCTGCTCCGATTCCTCGGCTTCAAGCTCAAATACGACCACGCGGACATGGCGGGCTGGAGCAACGGCAAGACGCTGTTCTGGATCGCGCAGGCCGACGCGCGCGGCCGCAAGCGCAAATACCGCAAGGGAGACATAGGTTTCCACCACTATGCCTTCGAGCTGGGGAGCCGAAGGGATGTGGACGAGCTCGGCGCGTTCCTGGCGAAGAACAACGTGAATGTGGTCGATCAGCCAGGCGAGTATTACGACCGCTCGTATTATGCCGTGTATTTCACGGATCCCGACGGCATGAAGCTCGAAGGCATGGTCTACAAGCCGGCTGCGAAAAAACGGGATCGTAGGGTGGGTTGAGCGAAGCGAAACCCGCCATGTTGATGCACACTCGAAACCTGATGGGTTTCGCTGCGCTCAATCCATCCTACTCCGCCGGAGCCACCGCCGCATCCGGCTGATTGCTGCGCGCGAGCGCCTGCGCGACAAAGCCCGACGCCTTCATCTCCTCGACAAATGCACGAAGATACTGCGGCACCGCCTCGCGACCCTGCAGCCGCACGCGCGGCGTGCCCATGGCCTGCCTGATCTCCATGAACCGCCCATCCATGATCTGCACGTCGGGATGGCTCCTCGCGTATTCGGCGAGCGGCTGCTTGACGCCGGCCGCCGCATCGAGGTGCTCTTTGCGGAACAGCTCGATGCCGTTTTCGCCGCGCTGGAGCTGCGCGTGCTTGAGCGTGCGCGTGAGGAAGAGATCGTAGGCCGATCCCTTGTTGACACCGATGCGCACTCCGTCGCGATCGACTTCTTCTATGGTGCGCAGCCTGGAGTCCTTGGGCACGAGATAGACGCCCTCGATGATCACATAAGGCGGCGTGAACGCGATCTCGGCCGCACGCACCGGCTCGATGGCCAAAAAAGCGATGTCCCAGCTGTTCGTCTTGAGGGCCTCGAACACCCTCCCGGCGGCGTCGAAGGGGACAAACTCGAGCGCCACGTTGAGGCGCCGCGCAAGCTCGCGCGCGAGGTCCACCGTCACGCCCCGCGGCTCCTTCGTGGCCCGGTCGCGCTGCACCAGCACCGGATTGCCGAAATTGAGCGCGGCGCGCAGCGTGCCGCTGGGTGCGAGCTCCCTGGCGATCTCGGCGGCGGCGGGTTGGGCCATGGTTCCTCCCTGAGCATGCGCATGGCGCGCGCCTGTCAGGCCGTTCGCGGCAACAGCGATCAGCGCAGCGCAAGCCAGTTTGTACATGTCCTTCCTCCCGAGTAGTATGCTTCAGCTTGCAGATTTCGCCAGGAGGACGCCATGGCAAAAGGTCAGATGCGCAGCACGAAGGAAAAAAAGAAGCCGAAGGCCGAGTGGAACAAGAAGAAGAAGGGTGGCCCTGCGGTCTCGTCCTACTCTCTCGGTCAGGGCCAGATGCAGACCAAGAACGAGCTGTTCGGGAAGAAGTAGGCTGCGCGGCTCTTATTCAGCCGCCACAAGAGAGTTGTAGGAATAAGTCTTCCAGGTAGGAACGTAGGAGTCGTCCGCCTGATGCCCCCACGATGTCCATCCGGGGCGCGTACCACGGGCGAAGAGTTCGAGATAGGGGCCGGGTGAGCAGGCTTCGATAATTGCATATTGCTCGTCAGGTTTTCGCGAGTGCTCTCTTTTTCGGCTGGCCAACAAGTTTACTTGCCGTCGGCCGTGAGCCAAGGTCCGCACGTTCCTGCCTTTCACCCCGAACAAAATCAGTTCAGTGACATTGCGGAAATAAAATCCGACGCCGCGTCCATCAGAACCGCCGTCTTTGCGCACTTTATGCCACACGAGATTCGATTTGTACGTGAAGCCCCAGCATCTCATCACTTCAAGAGCGTCAGGCAGTAGCGCGTTGGGACACCAGAGATAAAGGTGTGCCGTCGGCGTTGTCAGCTCCGCGACCGGCAGCGCTTTGATTTGCTCAGCCGACATCGTGCGATAGCGCGCGAGGCGCTTGTGCTCCGGCGCAATCTTCCCGCTTTTGTTCGTGAACCGCCAGGGAGGATCGACGAGCGCGGTCGCAAAGCGGGCTTCACCAACAAAGTCCATCAAGTTGTTTCCGGACGCGCAGATCATGGGTGTGTTCTGATCGGTCTGACGGCAAGATTCCGAATCGCAACTCAGCTTATCGTATTTCTCACCTTCGGCGCGGGTCCGGCGACTCATCAGAGCTTTTGGGTGACGGAACGTTGAGATGTCAGGGTGTCCGTCAGGAGGACAAAAGTTTACGTAACGGGAAAGCACGGACTTGCATTTCTGTTCACTATATGTTCTACTCGTTCTCGGTTGCTGTTTGACATCGTAGGTGACTGCGAGGGTGTTTTTGGGCCCCGGCTCTGGCGAGCCGGTGTTTCGCTGCACGTGCTGCGGCGATGTGAGGCCGGAGGGGTGCGGTCCAACGTGATCGTTGATATTGGCTGTTATGCTCCCTGGCGTCATTGTTATCGGACCCCAGTTCTTCGAATTTCTCCTTTGCGTTCAAAGGGAGCATTGTATTTTCATTGTTGTTTACAATGCGGGCGTGGTGGGGTGCTGGACTGCACCCCTGGACTGAGACACGAAACTAGGGACTGGTTGCGTTTACTGCACCCCAAAAGTGAGACACGGAAACTGAGCAGGCAGCCACGGCCTGCGGTTAGAACATCAGCGCAGTGCGGAATACTTCGATCGAGTAAAAATAGAGCTGGGCGTCGAGACAGCGTTTTATAGTCTCGGCCTTGCGGAAGCCGTGCTGCTCGCCCGCGAACAGCAAATAGCCGACCGCATTGCCTTTGCGGCGCAGCGCCTCCACCATCACCTCGGCCTGAGCAGGCAGCACGACCACGTCCTCCTCGCCCTGAAAGAAGATGACCGGCTTCGACAGACGCTCGGCGTGGTAGAGCGGGGAGCGCTCGCGATAGCGCTCCGCTTCGTGCGGATAGGGTCCGATCAGCCAATCCATGTAACGCGATTCAAACTTGTGTGTGTCGCGCGCCAGCGCCGCCAGGTCGCTTACGCCGAAATAGCTGGCGCCGCCCTGGAAGAAATCGCGGAACGTGAGCGCCGCGAGCGTGGTATAGCCGCCGGCGCTGCCGCCGCTGATGACGCAGCGTCGCTCGTCAACGCGACCCTGCTGCGCGAGGTACCGCGCGCCGGCGACAGCATCATCAACGTCGACTGTGCCCCAGCTCAGATACAGACGATCGCGGTACGCACGCCCGTAGCCGGTGCTGCCGCGATAGTTCAGATCGAGCACGGCGATGCCGCGGCTCGTCCAATAGTGCGTCGACAGATTGAGCATGCTCGTCGCCGCGCTGGTCGGCCCGCCGTGGCAGCGCACGAGCAACGGCGCTCTTTCCGCGGCAGGCGCCGCACAGTCCGGGTTCGCGGGCGGATAGAACAGGCCGTAGGCAATCTCCCCACCGGTCGTCGGAAATTCCACGGCCTCCGCCGGCGCGAGGTATTTGGAAATATCGGCGTGGTCGAGAATGGCGGTTGCCTTCTTCAGCACCCGATGTTGTTGCGTCGCGAGATCGAGCTCCACAATGCTCGTCGGGTGATGGGGCGCTCCGGCCAGAAATACGATACAGTTGCCGCTCCCCCGCACCGACTCGAAGTCGGTGAACGGGGTTTCGAGCTCCTTGCGCTCCCCGGTCGCGAGATCGAGGACCGCGAGACGCCCAAGCGACCTGGAATACGAGCAGACGACGCGCTCGGGGCCTGCAAAAGTGTAGGTCGACATGCCGAATACCCATTGCGGCATTCCGAACTCCGCCTCCATGGGCGCAAGGGCGCTTATGTCTCCGGTTGCGGGATCAAAGGAATACAAATTCCACCAGCCGGAACGATCCGAGACGAACACGATCCGCTTGCCGTCAGGCGACCATTCCGGCTGGAAAATGGATTCCGAGGCGCTCCCGGCAATGACGCGCGCCTCCCCTGGCGCGCCGTCTTCGCCGATATCGGCGAGGTAAAGCATGGTGCCGTTCCACGGCATGTTGGGGTGATCCCAGGCGAGCCATACGAGCGCGCAGCCATCAGGCGAAAGCCGGGGCGTGCTGAAAAAGTCATGGCCGCCTGCAAGCACGTGCCTCGCGTCGGCTGCCGCATTGTCGATATTAACGGCCACGACGGCATTCACCGGCTCGCCACCCGCCGTGTGGTCCTCGCGCACGCCAATCCAGCGCCGGCGCGAATGATCGATCACTCCATCAGCAAAGCGATACCCCTGCCCCGCCACAGCTGCCTCCGGGGTGAGCGGCCTCGCATTGGCTTCGCCAATCTTCTGCCGATAGAGGCGGCCATCGGCAAAATTTGAAAAGTAGATGGCGCCCTTGCTTAC
>DATCJI010000027.1:0-8014 GCA_036562835.1 Xanthobacteraceae bacterium
TACCTGGCTCAGAGCCTTGGCCGCTATGGCGAGGTGAGCGTGCATCATTGGGACGATCGCACGATCGTTCAGGACGCGAAACGTCACTCGGGCAAGATCGTCATTATCGGCTACTCGCTTGGCGCGAATTCAACTGTTGCCATCGCGAACAAGCTGCCGCGGGTTGACCTGATCGTGGCTTACGACCCATCGCGCCTGTCACCTCTTGCACAGGAAGCCAATGGCGAATTCACCCAGCATGTGAAACCGAGCGTTCGCCGAGCCATATGCTTCTACAATCCGTATGCCTGGTATTTTGGCGGCGCGCGGCTCGAGGGATCTCAGGTGGAGCTCTTTGCCATCGACAATTTTCACCTCACGGTCGCGGTGGACCAGCGCCTGCATGACATCACCGAAGAAGCGGTGAAGCAGGTTGCGCTTGGGTCGCAACCGGCGAATGCCGTTGCTACCAGTCAGCCCGGCAAGCCCGTCGCGGAGCGCAGCGCAAATTCGCTCTCGCGAACCGCGGCACGATCAGAACCCCCCAACGGATAATCCATCACGGTGGGACTCGCCGCATCGGCATTGTCCATGCGAGGCACGCTCCGGCTGCCGTAAAGGCTGCAATCGCGATGAATGCCGCCCGGAATGCAATAGCAATCTCGTTCTTCTCGATGGCCTCCTGACCGGGTGTGAGCGTCACAAATTCGGGACCCTGCTCGATCAGGGCGGTAAACTTCGTCGCGATGCCTGGATCCATCGCGCTCAGCACTGAAAACAGAACGACAGAAACTGCGGCGGTCCCCAGGGCAGCGCCGACGGAACGCGAAAACTGTACGCTTGCGGCGCCCGCCCCGAGTGTCTGTGGCCCCGCCACGATCTGGACCGTGACCTGAACCACGCCCATCACCGTTCCCATGAAGAACGCGTTCGTCCCGAGAAGCCACGGCAAGACCGTAAGCGGCATGCGTGGCGAGTAGAACGCGAGCAACAGCAGGGTGAGAGTCGCGGCCACGAGACCGTAGGAAGGAAACAGGGCGGTGTGTCCGGTCCTGGTGATGAGCCGTCCGGTAAGGATTGAGCCTGCGCCCACGCCGATTGTGAGCGGCAAAATCAGGAGACCGGTTTGCCCAGGTGTCGTGCCGTGCAGCGCGCGCAGGTAAATGGGCAGAAACGTGATCAGCGAGACCAGCGCCGCGCCGTGACACGCGGCAAGCGCGTCGCAACGCCAGACATTAGGATTTCTAAGAAGCGACATTGGCAACAGCGGCGCTGCGCTGCGCTTCTCCTGCCATAACAGGAGAATGGCCGCGACGGCCGCGATGCCGACCAGTGCGAAGCTGATCGGCAAAAAACGCAGCTCGAACCGCTGCAGCTGTTCCAGCCCCAGGACCGCTGCCGCCACGAACGTGGCAAACAGTGCGAGACCCACAATGTCGAACTCGCGCCTGCCCGGCTGTGCGGAATGGCGCTCCAGGCGAAGCACGAGCAGCATCGCAAACAACCCAAGCGGCACGTTGACAAGAAAAATGGATTCCCAGCCGAAAAATTGGGTCAAATAGCCGCCGGCGAAGGGACCAAATGAGTTCGAGGTGACGACGACTGCAGCGAGGTAGCCCTGAAACCGGCCTCGCTCCCGCGGCGGCACTGCTTCCCCGATCAAGGCCTGGGAGAGCGCCATCAGCCCACCTCCACCGAAACCCTGCAGAACGCGCATGACGGCAAGCATCTCGATATTGGCCGACAAGGCGCAGAGCACCGAGCCGACCATGAATACGACGAGCGCCATCAGCATCATGTTGCGGCGGCCGAACATGTCGCCCAGCCGGCCATACACGGGCGCCGCAATGGTCCCCGCGATCAGGTAGGACAGCACGATCCAGGGCGCCCGCTCGATGCCCCCCAGCCTCGCCGCCATGACCGGCAATGCCGTCGCAACGATTGTCTGATCGGCAACGGCGAGAAACATGGGCAGCATGACGGACGGAAAAACCGTCACGAACAGAGAGCGCTGGGGCGACGGTTTCTGCAGTAGAAGCGTCCTTGGCTGCGTCAGGCGAACATTGATGATGCCGGCCGTTGGGGCAAAGTTCCATGCCCAAATCGTTCGTTTTATTGCAAGAACCGCACAGTCGATTGCCCGCCATAGGGCGGCTAGCCCCGACGAGCGCCGTTAAGGAATAGGCGGTTTTGCCATTATTCAGCCAAGGCTTTCGCGGTATTGTCCCCCCAAAGCCAGGGGACCGAAAGGGGGCTTGCTTGTTGCCAATTCGCCGGTTTGCTGCTGCCGCGCGACCAGCATGTAGCGCGGTCGCGGCTGCATCGTTTATCGCTCTTTGTTCAGTCGGCTCCGTACACGCCCAAGCTGCTGCGAGTGCGTGCGAAGGGGCCGTCGACCTTGCCGTGCTCGCCTCCCCGATTGTGCCCTGGAAGGGAGCACCGCTGCGCGTTCTGTTTGCGGTTGAGAAGCCGCTGCAGGGCGAGTTCTCGCTGATTGCGCCCGATGGAAGCGTCGCCGCCAGCTCGCGTGAACGCCATGGCGGACCGCCGTATTTCTGGTCTGCCGAAATCGCCTCCCCGGTTGCGGGCACCTGGCACGCGAAGCTCGCGCCGGAAGGCGCGCCGAACGGCTGCAGCGTCATTAGCCGCGAAATCGTCGTGGCAACGAATGAGCCGCCGCGCCCGCACGCGGTCGATGGCAGCCTCTGGCCCATCCGCAACAGCTGGAATCGCGGGACCGAAAACCTGTACTCCGCCTGGATCGAGAAACTCTTTGATGCGCCGCTCGATGCGGCGTTGTCCTGGCCGGCGCTGCACGAAGTGCTGCGCGACAAGTCACGCAATTTCTTGTTCAACCATCTCGGCCTGCGCGAAGATCAGATGAACCAGGTGATCCGTCCCGACTGCGCCGACCTTCCTTATTTCCTGCGCGCATATTTCGCGTTCAAAATGGGCCTGCCGTTCGGGTATTCGAAATGCACGCGTGGCGGCGGCGGACAGGCGCCAAGGTGCAACGAGTGGTGGAACATCCAGCGTCCCGAGCCGCCGCGCGCGGCGCCGATCGAGCAACGAACCGCGTCGGGAATCCCGATGAGCACGGGTATGCCGCTGGGAGACATCATGCGTCCGCCTGTGGCAACTCCGGCGAGCATCCTTGCTTCCACACGGCAGATGGGGCTTGCAGCGGGATTCGGGCATTATCTGCGCGGTGCCGTCGCGGACGGCGTGCATTCCGGGTCGGGGCGAACTGCGCTCAATGATGATCACACCGATTCGTATCCGGTGCCGCTGAGCCAGGATGCGCTGCGACCGGGCACTGTCTATGCCGACCCGTACGGCCATCTCCTGGTGCTTGCGAAGCGTGTGTCGCAGACCGAGGATGCAGCGGGCGTGTTTTTGGCCGTCGATGGCCAGCCTGACGGCACGGTTGCGCGCAAGCGTTTCTGGCGCGGCAATTTTCTGTTCGCCCAGGATCCCGCTCTCGGCGGCCCTGGATTCAAGCGCTTCCGGCCGATCGTCCGCGACAAGAACGGCACCCTGCGGCGCCTGACGAATGCGGAGATTGCGAGCAATACGGACTACGGCGATTTTTCACTGGAGCAGGGAAAGGTCAGCGTCGAGGAGTTCTATGACCGCATGGACGACGTAATGTCGCCCGACCCGCTTGATCCGCTTCGCGCGCTCAAAGAGGCCATCACCTCGCTCGAGGAGCAGGTGAAGGTGCGAGTCACTTCGGTCGAGAACGGGCGCAAGTTCCAGGCCAGCGGCCGGGGCAACGCCGAGATGCCGGACGGGCCGGCAATCTTCGAGACCAGCGGCGCATGGGAGGACTTCTCGACGCCGGCGCGCGATTTGCGCCTGCTCATCGCGCTCGATGTAGTGCGCAACTTCCCGGATCGGGTTGCGCGTCGCCCCGAGCGGTACGCGATGCCCAAGGACAAAAGCGTTGCCGACGTGAAGGCCCGGCTGGAAGCCGTTCTTGCAAGCGAGCTTGCAGAGCGCAAATTTTCCTATACGCGCACCGATGGCTCGAGCTGGACGCTTGCGCTCAAGGACATGATGGACCGCGCCAGCGCTCTGGAAATGGCCTACAACCCGAATGACTGCGTCGAGCTGCGCTGGGGCGCGCCTGACAAAAGCCAGGAGTCCGCAACGTGCGCGCGGCATGCGCCCGCGGGACAACGCGCCAAGATGGCGGAGTACCGCGCCTGGTTCCACGAGCGGCGCCGCCCGCCGCGCGGCTAGCGGGCGGTGCATGCCGCAGGCGAACTCCGACCGGATCAGACGCCGGCAGTTCGTAACCCTTCTGGGCAGCGCCATAGCGTGGCCGCTTGCGGCGCGCGCGCAGCAATCGTCCGGTGCAGTGGCTCAAGATAGTCGCAGCACACTCGATCCACGCATCACTCCGGCGCGTGCGGATCTCGCCGCGAAGGATCTTTCCGGTCTCGTCAAAGCCGAAAGGTTCGTGGACGGAACGCTCTATGAAATCGGCGCGCCGCAGGCGCCGATGCGCGCTGCACCGTCCCATGACGCAGAGCTCAGCACCGAGGCGCTCAAAGGAGAGCGCATCACGATCTACGAAACCAGCGACGAAGGCTGGGCATGGGGGCAACTCAAGGCCGATGGTTATGTGGGATTCCTGCCGGCAAGCGCGGTCACGCCGTGCGGGCCGGCGCCAACTCACAAGGTGACGGCATTGCGCACGCTCGCGTTCCCAGGCCCTTCGATCAAGCTGCCTCCCCTCGAGACGCTTTCGTTCGGCTCTCAGCTTGCCGTAGCGCGCACGGAAGAGCCGTTCGCGATCACGGCCTCAGGCGCGTACGTGCCTCTTGTTCACCTCGCGTCGAAAGACAGCGTCGAGGAGGATTTCGTCACCGTGGCGGAACGATTCCTGGGAACGCCTTATCTATGGGGAGGCAAAACGAGCCTGGGCATCGACTGTTCCGGCCTGGTGCAGCTTGCGCTTGTCGCCTGCGGCATCTCCTGTCCGCGCGACAGCGATATGCAGGAACAGGCATTGGGCAGCCCAATCGATGGTGAACGGACGCGCGGCGACCTTCTGTTCTGGAAGGGCCATGTGGCCATCGCACGCGACGCAATCACACTCCTGCATGCGAGCGCTTCTCACATGTCAGTTGTCATCGAATCCGCCGAAGAGGGCCTCGAGCGAATTCGCGCGAAGGCGGGCGACATCACGAGTGTGCGCCGTCTCGCAGGCAAGGCGCAATAGCCAAGTTGCGTCATGGGATTTCGGAGCATCTCTGCAAGGTTCAAACACAACACGGCGGGATGCGCTTTCCCAATTTTGCCCTGTATGCTGCTGCTTGTTGTGTTTGTTTTGACCGGTTGTGAATCGGCTCAGAAGATAAATAACCCGGTAGAACGACTAGAAGTGGCAACCCCGATCAAACTCACGCCGAAGCAGATCGCGAGCGTCCGCTCAGGGCTCGCAAGAAGGCTGAAGGACGACGGTATCGAGGCGGTAACCGTGGGGCGTGCGCTTGCCGGAAAGACTTCCAGCGGCGTCATTGTGTGCGGATACCTGAACGGGAAACAGCCCTCCGGGCAGGATTTGCGTGAGCGGCCCTTCCACGGCGTGTTCCTCGGCTTGGACAACGCGTCGGGATTTATCGTGACCGGGACTGGCGGCGGCGAGAAGGACACTGCGGAGACTCTGGACTTGTGCAAGCGCTCGGGGCTGGACCTGGCGACGTAGGCGTAGGGCGCAATAGCGAAGCGTATTGCGCCGTCCGTCCTCTCCCCGACCGACTTGGGACTATGGGGGGTAGACCTATGCCGAACTGCAGGCGTGCCTCCGTCTCATGCGCGGCGAGTATGCACGCGGGGACATGGCCTCAAGCTGGCCGAGTAGCCGTCTCGAACTTCTGTACGAACTCCCCCAGCTCCTGCGGATTGAGATCGCTTACGGCAAAGAAATCGAGGCCCTGCGCCGTCCAATGGCGAACATTGAACCCGCGCACAGACTCAAAGCTGGAAACGCGAGATGCGGATGCGTCCCGGCTCAGGACGAATACGTTGATCACGTGCATTCGCCTTCGATAAATGAGCGTAGGCACGGGGTTGCCGTCGATGTAATCGAGCCTGCCGCCGGCCAGCGGAAAGCCGTCCGCGGCGAGATCGACGACCGGCGGCGAGATATCGACCCTGCCATTGAACCACGGCTTCACTGTATGTCTGTCGCTTGACTGCACATCGGTGAGATGCTCGCCCTGGAGCGAGCGCATATGCGCAGACAGCAGGTCCCCGAGCAGGTGCTCGTCCTGCCCCGTTCCGAACAAACCGAGCATGACGCTTGCCGCGAGCGCGCCCGAGAATGCACTCCCCAGGGCAAAGCCTTGCAGCATGCTGCGGCGGTTTACGGCGCGCGGCGTTTGCGCGCGGGCCGGCACCTCGGCGTCGATGCGGCGGCGCAGGCTTGCCGGCGCGGTGAATCGCAGCGGCGCCGCTGACATTGCCTCATGCATTTTGCCATAGGCCTCGAGTTCCGCCGCGCAGCTCGGGCACGTTGCGACATGCTGCTCCACCTCGCGCGCGTGCCGGGCATCGAGCTCGCCATCGAGCAGCGCATGCATGAGGAGCTTGGATTCGGCGCAAGTCACTTTCCTTTTCCTTCTTCTGCGATCCAGGCCTTGCGAAGCATGGAGCGTGCGCGCGCCAGGCGCGACATAACGGTGCCCACCGGTGCACCGACCGCTTCGGCAATGTCGCGGTAGGACAGATCATTGATCTCGCGCAATACAATCGCCTCGCGGAACAGCGGCGGCAGGTCGGCTACGAGGCGCCGTATCGTCTCCGCATCGCGCGCATGCACGACCTGGCTTTCCGGCGAAGGCTGCTCCTCCTGCCACATCGGATGCGCGTCATCCTTGTCTTCCATATCCGCTCCCAGGCTGAGCGGTGCGCCCGACCTGCGTGCAAATTCTCCGCGACAGATATTGCGCAAAATCGCAAACAGCCACGGTTTTATCGCCGGCCCGCGATAGCTGTCGAAATGCCGCAGCGCGCGCACATAGCATTCATGCGCAGCATCCTCGGCGTCGGTACTGTCGCGCAACAGATAACGCGCGAGCGTGTAAACGTCGTCGAGATGCGGCAAGGCCAGCTCGCGAAAGCGACGGGCTTTTTCGGGATCGCCGCTGCTTGCGCTGCGCATCATGAGCTTGGCGGGCTGGGCGGGAGCTGCCGGCCGGCTTTGTCGAGCACTTTCCAGGGCCTCCACCGAAGAGGCAAGCAGAGCAGTAAGCATGGCTGCGACGGCGAGCCTTTCTGTGGTTGTTGATGCGCACGCTCTCCGGCGTCAAGCCCGTGGTGCCTTCCCACGCATGGCGGCAGCGGGCCTGCAGGAACCAGACTCGGGATGGGAGACATTTATTCCCGAAGCCGGGTGGACCATTTTGGTAACCATGCGGCAAAAGGAACGCCAAATCGGCCGGAAACAGTGCCCGGCATTCCGGGTTGATGGCTCAGCTAGATCGGAGTTTTGCGATGAAGGCTTTTCTGACTGGCGCGGTTGTCGCGCTCGGCTTGCTTCCCCGGATCGCGTTGGCGCAAAACGGCACTTCCCCGTTTTGCCTGCAAACCGCAGCCGGTGCGAAGTGCGCCTACATGACGATGGCGGAATGCGAGCGGGCGCGCGGAAACAGCTCAGCCTCTCAATGCATCACGCAAGCCGATGCGAAGGGAGCAACCGGCCTCGGCGAGCCCCCTGGCGCGCCACCCGGCATACCTGCCGGGCAGTGACATCGGACTCAATCCAGCTGATTTCGTTCCGGCAGAGGCGGCTCAAAAATCTGTGACTCGGTTTAATCTGTATCTATGGCGCCGGTCCGGCAGGCTGCCTACCTCAGCGCACGTCAACAATAAATAAAAGGGAGACACGCTCGATGCTGTTCGAGGAGGATTACCTGCGCAGGCTGGGCAAGGCCTTCGATCGCGCCTGGGACCGGTTTTTGCGCACCGGAATGCTGAACGCTGCAAACCTGCAACTCAGCAAGGAGATCCTCGCCCGGCACAT
>DATCJI010000260.1:0-17511 GCA_036562835.1 Xanthobacteraceae bacterium
CCTTTTCGCCGAAGATCTGCGGGTCGGGCTTGAAGCGCACCTTGGTGCCGCGTCGGTTAGTCACGCGTCCGAGCCGTTCGAGCTTGCCCTTGGGTTTGCCGCGCTCGAACACCATGCGGTGGAGCGTCTGCTCGCGCGCGACCTCGACCTCCATGCGCTCGGACAACGCATTCGCAACCGAAACGCCCACGCCGTGCAGGCCGCCTGAAGTCTCGTAGACCTTGGAATCGAATTTTCCCCCCGCATGCAAAGTGCACATGATTACTTCGAGTGCGGACTTTTTTGGAAATTTCGGATGCGGGTCGATGGGGATACCGCGGCCATTGTCGCTGACGGTGACGAATCCGTCAGCTTCGAGCACGACCTCGATGAAGGAGGCGTGCCCGGCAAGCGCCTCGTCCATGGCGTTGTCGATGACCTCGGCAAAGAGGTGATGAAGCGCCTTCTCGTCCGTGCCGCCGATATACATGCCGGGACGGCGCCGCACGGGCTCGAGCCCTTCAAGGACTTCGATGTGTCGTGCCGTGTAGCCTGAGTCGCGCACGCCCCCTGTCTGGGCTCGTCTGCCCCTCCGTGTCCGTTCATCCGAGAGACCCGAGAACAGGTCAGGAGCCTTCTTCGCAGTGCTGCGGGCCGCTGCCTTGGCAGTCTTGCTCATGTGTTCAGAGCCTGAGCCTTTTCCGAATGCGAATCACCGCACAGACTATGCCATGACGAGGCAGCCCAGCTTAACGGCAAGGGCTGACCCTCGAAGCCAGTTCTGGATGAAACCGATTCCCGAACATTCGATATAGGAGTTGCAGCCGATCACTTCAAATTGATGTGTTCGGACTGGTCCGGGCTCTGCCGGATATTCGCCCAATCTCGTTGTCACAATCGTCATCACGGGTTCGGGCGGGGGCGAATGAATCTGTCGCAAGAGGAGCCTCCAATGTCCTATTTCCAGAGTCTGTTCAGTGGATTCTCATGGCGCGCGCAGCCGGCTTTTGCCCAGTTCGAGCGCATGCTCGATTGGAAACTATTGCGCGGCAGCCACGAGTTTCCTGGCCCGGATGGAGGCACCTGCGTGAACGAGGCGGCCTTGGTGGCTGCCGGTTATCCGTATCGTGCCGTGTATTCCGTGCAGGACCTGCCCGCGTCCTTCTCGCGCCCGATCGCCATGCTCGCCCTTTGTCTCAACGACACCGTTGAGGACGAGCAGCGCCAGAAACTGCTGCTCCCGTTCGTTACTCGCCTTGCCGGCTCGGCCGATACGCCTGCCATCGAGATGCAGCGGGCTCGGGCCATTCTCGAGCGAGCCATCCGCGATGTTCTGCTGCCCGCGCTGCGGCAAGCCGGACACGGCGATGGTTTCGACTACGATCGGCTGATCGGGAAAAGGTGGACCGCGGCCGAGCTCGCGACCGCGCTGCGCAGCCTGCGCGGCTCATTGATCCGTCGCTCGCTCATCGCCGCCTGCGATCACGCGTACAACGCAGCCTGTCAGCTCGATGCTGGACGTTTCACGGAAGTGGTGTTCTGTGCCTTCCTCACCATGCGCGAGATCGCGGGCTTTGAAGGCGCTCGCGGCAACGCGATCTATGATCAAGCCGCCGAGCTGCTCGACCAGGCGCTCGCGATTGGAAAGCAGGCGACAGTGGAGACGCAGGGGGTGGTCGACAAACGCATGCAGGAAGCGAGGCGCAGGCCTGCTCCCCGCCGCCGCGCTGGACGCGCGCTGCAGCCGATCTCATAAGGTTATCCGCGCCGCCATCGCCCGCGGGCTTGACCCGCGGGCGCATTTCGAGTGTCAAAAACTCGATCGCCGGGCCAAGCCCGGCGACATGCGGCATCCGAGCGGACTCTCGCGCGCAGCTGCTGCTGCAGCTAAAACAGGCGCGTGGCACTCGACAGCAAAAAGCGCGTCGCCGTCCTCGGCGCGTCCGGCTACACCGGCGCCGAGCTCGTGCGGCTCCTGCTGCGGCATCCCTTGGCCGAGATTGCGCTGCTCACGGCTGAGCGCCGCGCCGGGCAGGAGATGCGGAACGTCTTTCCGCAATTTGCGCCTTATCCGCTGCCGCGCCTTCGCGCCGTCGATCAGGTCGACTGGAAGAGTGCTGCCGCCGATCTGGTCTTCTGTGCACTTCCCCATGGCACAACCCAGAAGGTGATCAAGGCTCTGCTGGAACAGGTACCGGCCACGCGGGTCGTAGACCTCTCGGCAGACTTTCGGC
This sequence comes from Xanthobacteraceae bacterium, assembly GCA_036562835.1. Lineage (GTDB taxonomy): Bacteria > Pseudomonadota > Alphaproteobacteria > Rhizobiales > Xanthobacteraceae > VAZQ01. The sequence continues at coordinate 2,214 of DATCJI010000260.1, forward strand.
TCTCCGACACAGCCGCCTATGCGCAGTGGTATGGGCACGAGCACTATGCACCGGACCTGCAGCGCGAGGCAGTTTATGGGCTGGTCGAGATGTACCGCGACCGTATCAAGACGGCGCGGCTGGTTGCCAATCCCGGCTGTTACACCACGTGCGCGCAGCTCGCGCTCATTCCGTTGCTGCAGGCGGGAGCCGTGGACCCCAACGAGATCGTCATCGACGCGAAGTCCGGCATGACGGGAGCGGGCAGGGCGGCAAAGGAGGAAATGCTGTTCGCAGAGGTGAGCGAAGGCATTCACGCCTACGGGGTCGGACATCATCGCCACATGGCTGAGCTCGATCAGGAATTCTCCAGGGCGGCAGGGCGAAAGGTGACTGTCACCTTTACGCCCCATCTCGTGCCAATGAGCCGGGGCATTCTTTCCACCATTTACGTGCGAGGTCCGGGCGGGGCCGAAGCAATTCACTCACTCCTGAGCAAGACATATGCGAGGGAGTCCTTCGTGCATGTGCTCCCGCTGGGCGAGATGCCGCAGACGCGCCATGTGCGCGGCTCCAATCTCACCTTCATCGGGGCGGCCAAAGATCGCACTGCGGGCCGCACCATAATCGGGTCCGCGCTGGACAATCTGACCAAGGGAGCCTCCGGCCAGGCGGTGCAGAACATGAACGTGATGTTCGGATTCCCTGAGCAGCTAGGCGTCGACCAGGTGCCACTCTTTCCCTGACGAGAGTGCAGCACCGTTAATGTTGCAGGATTTTCGATAGAAAAACCTGCGCACGCTCGCTGCGCGGCTTCTGAAAGAACTCAGCCGTGGGGGCATCCTCGACGATCTGCCCACGGTCCATGAAAACCACACGGTTTGCCACCTTGTTGGCAAACCCCATCTCGTGCGTCACCACCGCCATGGTCATGCCTTCCTTGGCGAGCGCGATCATCACGTCGAGCACCTCGCTGATCATTTCCGGATCGAGCGCGGAGGTGGGCTCGTCGAACAGCATGGCGATGGGATCCATGGCAAGCGCCCGCGCGATGGCGACGCGCTGCTGCTGGCCGCCGGAGAGCTGACCCGGATATTTGTGCGCATGCTCGCGCAGACCCACGCGGTCGAGGAGCTTCATGCCGCGTTCCTTGCTCTCTTCGCGGCCGCGGCCGAGCACCTTCATTTGCGCGAGCTCGAGATTTCGCATCACGGAAAGGTGCGGAAAGAGCTCGAAATGCTGGAATACCATGCCGATGCGCGCGCGCAGCTTCGGCAGATTGGTCTTGCGATCTCCCACCGATGTGCCCGCGACCGTGATGATGCCCCGCTGGAAAGGCTCAAGTCCGTTCACGCATTTGATCAGCGTCGACTTGCCGGATCCCGAGGGGCCGCATACGACCACGACCTCGCCTTTGGCGATCTCGGTCGAGCAGTCGTTGAGGACCTGGAAGCTCTGGTACCACTTGCTCACGTGACTGAGCGTAATCATGGCAAGCGCCCCCTGTTTCAGCGAACGATGGCGATGCGGCTCTGCAGGTGTCGAACCAGACGCGAGGCGCCAAAGGAGATGATGAAATACACGACTGCGGCGAACAGATACATCTCGACCAATCGCCCGTCACGTTGCGCCACTTTCGAGGCGGCGCCGAGAAAATCCGTGATGGAGAGAACATATACGAGCGACGTATCCTGGAACAGGATGATAGTTTGCGTCAGCAGGACCGGCAGCATATTGCGGAGCGCCTGCGGCAGGACGATGTAGCCCATGGTTTGCACGTAGTTCATGCCCAGCGCCTGCGCCGCGGCGATCTGCCCGCGCGGGATCGACTGGATGCCGGCGCGCATGATCTCGCAATAATAGGCAGCCTCGAACAAGGTGAAGGTGACAAGCGAGGACACGAAAGCGCCGACCTGAATCGGCCGCGGCGCACCGGTGATCCACTGGCCGATATAGGGCACGAGGAAATAAAACCAGAAGATCATCAGCACGAGCGGCACCGAGCGCATCAGGTTCACGTAGCCGGCGGCAGGCAGGGACAGGGGAGCCAGGCCTGAAAGCCGCATCAGCGCGAGCAGCGTGCCGAAGAAAATGCCACCCGTAGCCGCGAACGCGGTAAGCAGAAGCGTGAAGCTCATGCCGTCAACGAACAGATACGGCAGCGAGCGAAGGATTACATCGAAGTCGAAATTCGAAAACATCTCAATGCGTGGCCGCGGGCTGCGGCGCGGTTCCGATGAAACCGGGCACCGCGGTACGGCGCTCCAGCAAGCGCATTCCGAACGTCACGGCGATGTTGATCAGAATGTAGATTACGGTGGCGGCCGTAAAAGCCTCGAAGGTCTGGAACGAGAACTCCTGCATTGCGCGAGCGCGGGCGGTCAGCTCCATCAAGCCGATGGTAAGGGCCACGGCGCTGTTCTTGATGACGTTGAGGAATTCCGAGGTCAGCGGCGGCAGGATAATGCGAAAGGCCATGGGCAGCAGCACGTTCGCGTAGGTTTGCGGCAGGGTGAGCCCCAGCGCGAGGCCCGCGAACCGCTGCCCGCGCGCGAGGCTCAGGATGCCGGCGCGCACCTGCTCGGCCACGCGCGCCGAAGTATAAAAACCGAGCGAAACGACGGCTGTGTAGAAAGACGCATCGGGAAGCTGCTTGAGCCAGTCGCCAAGCGCAACGGGAAGCACCTCCGGCAGCACGAAATACCAGAGGAACATCTGGACCAGCAGGGGAATATTGCGAAACAGCTCGACGTAAGCATCGCCGAGCCTCACCAGCCACGGATGAGGCGTCGTTCGTATCACTCCAACGAGCGCTCCGAGCGTGAGCGCCATGCACCACGCCAGGATTGCAGTCGCCAATGTCCAGCCGGTGCCGAGCAGCAGCGTTTGCAGATAGGTATGAACGCCGTCCGGCGACGTTTCGAAGAATATGCCCCAGTTCCAGTGGTAGTTCATCTCAGATGTCGGATGTCAGATAACCTGGCACATCTGATCTGTGGCATCTGACCTCAGTACACCGCCGGATCGCCGCTGTCGGTCGGGCTTGCGATGACCTTCTTGAATGATGCGCTCATGGGCACGTTCAGATTGATGCCCTTGGGCGGGATCGGCTCGAGAAACCACTTCTGATAGATGCCGTTGATGGCGCCGCTCTTGTACGTGGCAATCATGGCCTCATCGACCACTTTCTTGAACGGCGCGTCGGCCTTGGGCAGCATGATGGCGTAAGGCTCGACCGACAATGCATCCGCCGAGATCACATAGTCCTGCGGGGACTTCGAGGATGCGACCAGGCTGTAGAGCAGGATATCATCCATAACGAATGCCGCCGCACGGCCGGTTTCCACCATCAGAAAGGCTTCGGCGTGGTCCTTGGCGGCGATGATATTGAGATTCAGCCCTTTCTGAGCGGCGATTTCAGTGATCTGCTTGATGTTCGTTGTGCCGGACGTGGACACCACAGTCTTGCCGCGCAGGTCGTCAACGGTCTTCAGATTGGCAGATTTCTTGGAGACGAAGCGGTTCGCGGTGACGAAATGCGTGATCGTGAACGAAACCTGCTTCTGCCGCTCTAGATTGTTGGTGGTCGAGCCGCACTCAAGATCGACGGTGCCGTTCGCGATCAGCGGGATGCGTGTCGCCGAGGTGACCGGATTGAGCCGCACCTCGAGCTTGTCGAGCTTGAGGTCAGACTTGACCGCGTCCACGATCCGGTAGCACAGGTCCATGGCATACCCCACCACCTGCTGCTTGTCGTCGTAATACGAAAACGGCACCGAGGACTCGCGGTGCCCCAGCGTAATCGTCCCCGTATCCTTGATCTTCTTGAGGGTCCCCGTGAGTTCCTGGGCGGAGGCCGGCGCTGCGCACAGGCTGATCAGGACAACGGGCAAAGTGAGGGTGAGGCGCATCGCGTTTCTCCGCTTTTGCAGGGATCTGTGTCCCATTACGCGGTGGGGGCGGAAGCTTGTCAATCTCTCACCAGCACGTAACGCCCCGGGGCGTCCTCAATCGGCGGCAGTTGTCCGCCACCCGGTTGCCGGGCCGGTACCTGCGCGGGTTCCTGACGCGTAAGCCATTTGAGCCAATCCGGCCACCAGGAGCCGGGGTGCTCTTTTGCCTTCGCCAGCCATCGCTCGAGATTGGAGCTTCTCGGCCGGGGCCCCGTCCAATACTGATACTTCTTCTTGTCGGGTGGGTTCACGACGCCCGCAATGTGGCCGGACCCGGCCAGCACGAAGCGCAGCTTGCCTCCGAAATATTTGCTTCCCAGCATCACTGACTTGGCGGGCGCGATGTGGTCCTCGCGCGTCGCCAGGTGATAGCTCGGAACATCGATCTTCTTCAGGTCGAGCTTCCTGTCGCCCATTTCCAGCCGACCTTTGCTCAACCGGTTCTCGAGATAGCAGTTGCGCAGGTAATACGAATGATTGGCCGCAGGCAGTCGGGTCGAATCCGAGTTCCAGTACAGCAAGTCGAAAGGCGGTGGCTCCTTTCCTTTGAGATAATTGTTGATGACGTATGGCCAGAGCAGATCATTGGACCGCAGCAGGTTGAATACCGTCGCCATCTGCGCGCCTTCCATGTAGCCGCGCACGGCCATCTCGCGCTCGCGCGCGGCGATCTGCTCCTCGTCGACGAAGACCTTGAGATCGCCGGCATGGGTGAAGTCCACCTGCGCCGTAAAGTAAGTAGCGGAAACGATCCGGCGATCGCCTTCGCCCGCCATGTATGCAAGCGTGGCGGCAAGGAGCGTGCCACCGACGCAGTAGCCGAGTGCATGCACTTCGCGCTCCCCCGTCGCTTTTTCGATGGGCTCGAGTGCAGCCAGCGGACCCTCGCGCATGTAATCTTCGAAAGTCTTGTCGGCGAGACGGGAGCCCGGGTTCACCCATGAGATCAGAAAAACAGTCAAGCCCTGAGCGACACACCAGCGGATGAAAGATTTCTCGGGGGTGAGGTCGAGGATGTAAAATTTGTTGATCCATGGCGGAATGACGAGCAGCGGCCGCTTGAGGACCGTCTCGGTGCTCGGCGCATACTGGATGAGCTGCATCAGCTCGTTTTCAAAGATCACCTTGCCCGGCGTCACCGCAAGATTGTGGCCTACCTCGAACATCCTGGCGTCGGTCTGGCGAAGCTTCAGCTGACCGTGACCGGCGGCAATATCCTCGGCCAGCATGTGCATGCCGCGCACGAGATTCTCCGCCTTGGAGCCCATGGTCTCGCGCAGGAGCTCCGGATTGGTCATCACGAAGTTCGACGGCGACATCGCGTTCGCGATCTGTCGGACATAAAACTCGGCCTTGTGCCGGGTATGCGGATCCAGTCCCTCGGTTTCGTGCACGAGGCGATTGGCCCACTCGACCGTGAGCAGATATGCCTGCTTGAGGAAATCGAAAAACTGATTGCTGGTCCATTGCGGATCGGCAAATCGCTTGTCGCCCGCCGAGGGTGCTGCGACCGGAGGCGCCTGTTCGCCGGTCATGCGCGCGGCCGCATTACCCCAGAGATCGAGGTATGACTTGCCCAAGCGCGACTGCAATTCGAAGGTGCGCTGTGGATCGCAAAGCCAATATTCGGCCACTCGGCTGACTGTTTTCACCATATCGGTGAATTGCGGATATTGGTTCTCGACCTGAACGTCGTCGCGCGGCTTGAAATAGGCAGCAAGCGCCTTGCCCCCTTCTTCCATCATGCGCGCCAGATTGTGCCCAAGCTCCTCGAGATCCGAAGCCCCGCCTTTTGCACTTTCCTGGCCGCTTTGGGCGGGTTCTGAGGGGGCTCTCACGGCTCGGCTCGGGAAGGTAATGGCGTCCTCATGATGTCAGATGTAGCCTGGCCGACGCGGGTGCAAGCCGCGTGCCGGAGCTGGTTTTACGGCTCTGGTTTGGCCGATAAAGACGGTTGCAGCCAATGACGTGCGCAACCTTGCTTTTGTCATATTGGGGTCGTAGAGCACTCAGCCAATTGCTTGAATTCCCATGTTTTTCGGTCGTTACATTGGCGAGTGTCTCATGGGCGATGAACGGCCAGAGCCGAGAGCACACGCATTTCGTCATGTTTCGATCACAGCGGCTCTGTTGCTAGGGGCTGCTGGGTTTCTTGCCGGCTGCGCATCCGCGCCAAAGATGGGCGATTACATTCCAACTGCGGCCGGTGGATTGCCAGAAGGTACGCCGGAGCGGTCGACAACGCGGGGGGCATATCCGGCCGTGCACGACATGCCGCCGCGGCGGGAAAGCACGGTGCTCACGAGCGCCGAGCAGAAGCAGCTCGAGGACGATTTGGCCGCCGCGCGCAAGCGTGCTGAGAGAGCAACGGGCAGCAGCGGGCAATCCACTGGTTCCGTCGGAAAGCAATGATTATGCGTTCTGACTGTCGCGTTCATCAGAGCGGACGCTAGGGATCATGGAAGAGTTCCACCGCATCCGGCGATTGCCCCCGTATGTGTTCGAGCAGGTCAATCGCGCCAAGGCTTTGGCGCGTAATGCCGGATCCGACATCATCGATCTCGGCATGGGCAATCCGGATTTGCCCACTCCCCAGCACGTAGTCGACAAGCTCAAGGAGACCGTCGGCAAGCCGCGCACGGATCGATATTCAGCGTCCCGCGGCATTCCCGGATTGCGCCGCGCCCAGGCGGCCTATTACGCACGCCGGTTCGGGGTGAAGCTCAATCCCGAAACTCAGATCGTCACGACGCTCGGATCGAAAGAAGGTTTCGCCAACGTGGCGCAGGCGATCACGGCCCCGGGCGATGTGATCCTGGTGCCCAATCCGAGCTATCCGATCCATGCCTTTGGCTTTCTCATGGCGGGCGGAGTGATCCGCTCTGTGCCCTCTGAGCCGGGGCCGGAATTCTTCCGCGCGCTCGAGCGCGCGATTGTGCACTCGATTCCGCAGCCGCTCGCTCTGGTCGTCTGCTACCCCGCCAATCCGACTGCCTATGTGGCAGACCTCGACTTTTATCGAGAGCTGATCCCGTTTGCGAAGAAGCACGGGCTTTTCGTGCTTTCCGATCTCGCCTACGCAGAAGTGTACTTTGACAACCGGCCGCCGCCTTCGATGCTGCAGGTGCCGGGCGCGTTCGATGTGGCGGTTGAGTTTACGTCCATGTCGAAGACTTATTCCATGCCGGGCTGGCGCATGGGTTTTGCAGTGGGCAACGAGCGCATCATCGCCGCGCTTGCGCGCGTGAAGTCCTACCTGGACTATGGCGCGTTTACGCCCGTGCAGGTCGCCGCGGCTGCGGCGTTGAACGGGCCGGATGACTGCATCCGCGAGATGCGCGAGACCTACAAGCGCCGGCGCGATGTTCTTGTGGAATCCTTCGGCCGCGCCGGCTGGGAAATTCCTCCGCCCCGCGCCTCCATGTTTGCATGGGCGCCAATTCCGGATATTTTTCAGAGCCTCGGGAGCGTGGAGTTCTCGACGCTCCTCGTCGAGAAAGCCGAGGTTGCCGTTTCACCCGGAATTGGCTTTGGCGAGCACGGCGAAGGATACGTGCGCATCGCATTGGTCGAGAACGAGCAACGCATCCGCCAGGCGGCGCGCAACATTCGGCGCTTTCTTGAATCGAGCCCGCAAAAGTTGCACAACGTCCTCCCGTTGGCCAAGCAAGGCTAGCAGCTTCCTTTCGGGTGGGAAGCGGGTGGATGATTGCTTATGGCTGCCCCGCTGAAGGTCGCCATTGCCGGGTTGGGCACTGTCGGCACTGCCGTCCTTGATCTGATCCAAACACAGCGCGAGACGCTGGCGGTGCGCTGCAGCCGTGCGATCGAAGTCGTCGCGGTATGCGCCCGCTCACGCAGCAAGAAGCGCGGAGCGGCGATCAAAAAGCTGCGCTGGGTAGACGATCCGGTCCGCCTTGCTTCGGATCGCGAGATTGACGTCTTCGTGGAATTGATCGGCGGCGAAGGGGAGCCCGCCAGGAGCGCAGTTGCGACGGCGCTTGCACACGGCAAGTCCGTGGTCACCGCGAACAAGGCGCTGCTCGCGCGGCATGGCGTCGGCCTCGCGGCACTTGCTGAAAAACATCATGTCGCTCTGAACTTCGAGGCTGCCGTTGGCGGCGCCATCCCGATCGTGAAGACCCTGCGCGAGGGGCTCGCGGGCAATTCGCTGGCGCGCGTCTATGGAATTCTCAACGGGACCTGCAACTACATTCTCACGCGCATGGAGCAGGACAAGTTGGGCTTTGCCGAGTGCCTGCGGGAGGCGCAAAGACTTGGCTATGCAGAGGCGGATCCGAGCTTCGATGTGGACGGGCACGACACGGCGCAGAAGCTCGCCATTCTTGCAAGCCTTGCCTTTGGCACCAAAGTCGATCAGCGCGCGGTCTATGTCGAAGGAATCTCCTCGCTCGCTCCCGAAGATCTCGAATGGGCAAACGAGCTTGGTTACCGCGTGAAACTCCTCGGCGTCGCCGTGCGAACCGAGCAGGGTATCGAGCAGCGCGTGCATCCCACAATGGTGCCGAAAGACTCTGCGCTGGCGCAGATTATGGGCGTGACGAATGCCGTCACCGTTGATGCGGAGGCAATGGCGCCCATCACCCTGGTCGGACCAGGCGCGGGCGGGGCTGCAACGGCCTCCGCCGTGCTCTCCGATATCGGCGATATTGCGCGCGGCGTGCGCACGGCGCCCCTGGGAACGCCCGCGGCGCGACTGGCGGCCGTGGAGAAGGCGCCCATGCAGCGTCACGAGGGCGGCTATTACATACGCCTGCGCGCGGTCGATAAGCCCGGCACGGCCGCAACGATTGCCCGGCGGCTTGCGCAGCAGAACATATCGCTCGAATCCATCGTGCAGCGCCACCGCGGCGGGCGGCCGCTGGGCGGCGACGCCCCAGGCTCGGCCGTGGATCCCGTCCCCGTGATCCTGATCACCTATGCGACGACGGAAGATGCGGTGCGCAAGGCGTTGAGCGCAGTCGGCCGGGATCGCGTCATTCTGGGCAAGCCGCAGGTCATCCGCATCGAGAAAAACTGATACAGTCGTGCCAAGCACCTGTTGCACGACAGGCGAGCATGAAAAGGGCAGGGAGCGTTCATGAACAAACCTCGCGCGGGCGTGACATCGCACATAACCGTGCACCCCGAGCTCGCTCTCGAGCGGGTGCTTTCGCTTGAGATCGTGCGGGTCACGGAGCGTGCAGCTGTTTCCGCCGCGCGGCTCACGGGCCGTGGGAACGAGAAGGCCGCGGACCAGGCGGCTGTCGATGCCATGCGCCGCGAGCTGAACAAGTTGCCGATTGACGGCACGGTCGTGATCGGGGAGGGGGAGCGCGATGAGGCGCCCATGCTGTTCATCGGCGAAAAAGTAGGAAACAAGCACGGACCCAAAGTCGATATCGCCGTCGATCCGCTCGAGGGCACGACGCTGTGCGCGAAGGATATGCCGGGTGCGATTGCGACCATGGCAATGGCGGAAGCAGGCACGCTGCTCAACGCGCCCGACGTCTACATGGAGAAAATCGCCATCGGGCCTGGCTATGCCGACGGGGTGGTCGACCTCGATGCGCCGCCGGAAGAAAACATCCGCAGGCTTGCCGCCGCAAAGGGCGTGCAGCCGCACGAGATCACGGCACTCATCCTCGATCGGCCGCGGCACGCCGACCTGATTGCGGGCGTCCGCGGAACCGGAGCGGCGGTGCGCCTGATCACGGACGGGGACGTGGCCGGCGTGATTCATACCGCCGACGCCGCCAACACCAAGATCGACATTTACATGGGCGTCGGCGGGGCGCCCGAAGGGGTTCTCGCCGCAGCCGCGCTGCGCTGCATCGGCGGGCAGATGCAGTGCCGCCTGGTTCTCGACACCGAGGAAAAGCGCACGCGCGCCGCACAGATGGGCATCAAAGATCCGCGCAAGAAATACGAGATCAAGGATATGGTCAGCGGCGACTGTCTGTTTTCAGCAACCGGCGTCACCGACGGCGCGCTGCTCCGCGGCGTTCGTTCAAACCAGAAAGTGATCACCACGGAAACCGTGGTCATGCGCTCCGTGACCGGGACCGTGCGCTGGATCAGGGCAGAACACCGCCAGTTCGAGAAATTCCACCTGGACTGAGCGGAGGGCTCTTGAATGCGTAATGCCGGCAGGCACTCGAACGGCAAGAAGGCATGTAGGGCTCAGAGCAACGGGAAACAATAGACCAGCCAGAGCTGGCCTATTCCCCACAGATCTCGCCTGCGATGTGTGGGCAAAGGTCAAACCGGTGGCGCGGATTTCAACCCGCCCCCACTCGGCAGACGCTCTACTGTTGCTCGATCTCACGATGTCGGTTTTGTCGCGTCAGCGCGTTTCACCCCCCTTACGTCTTTCCGGTAACAATGGGATACAATGGCGGCACTCCACTAAGCGGCCTCGCGAATCGGGTCTGCACCAGCAGCCGGGCGTGGCTTTAACAATAGAGATACAACGTCCAGCGGCGTTGTCGCGCTCTACGCTAGCGGAGACGTGCTGCACAAAGTTTGTTGGCGCAGCCGCTCCAGAGAGCGGCCGTCGGATGCGTGAAGGACGGGATGACATGTGTCCGGCGCGGACGCATTGACACTTGGCTCGCACGCTGGCGTCGGAGCATCCGGCTTCTTCACGCCGGCGGCCTGCGACGGCGCCGGATTTTCATGCGCGATGTGCGGGCTTGCACTCGAAACTGTATCCCCTGCCGGCCGCGTTGCGGCGGCCACCCCGTGCGTCCGCGGGGAGGCACGGCGTGCGACCTCGCCCAGCTTCTGAGCTGCGCGCGCATAAGCCTCGACCATGCGGGTGAGCGAGCCTCCCTCCTGCGGGGTGATCTCGCCCGCGCAGACCGCAGCGATGATGCTCGCGATAACGCCTGGGACGTCGGCGGCCTGCTGGAGGGGCGGCAGATCGAGCTCGATCGGCGCATCTTTGCGCTTCGGCAGCATTGCAGGAATGAGCAAGCGCCAGGCGCTCGGATTTCCCGCTTTCGCCTCTTCGATCACCCTGCGGACGGTCGCCTCGGCATCGCCCTCGAGGAGCTCCTCGATTGCGAGGCTCGTCTTGCTGCGTGCGCCGCGCGGCCGACCTGCCGGATTGCCGCTTTGACCTGGTTGGAATGGCATTTTCGTCTCTCCCTGGTTGTGAATAAAAAAGCCCGCGAGATGCGGCCGATCGCCGGCATCGCGGGCAACAAAAAAAACCCAGCGCCGTGAAGGGCCGGGTTTGCGCTCGTACTTACCGAGCCTGAATAGCTTAGAGCACTTTACTGTACAGTGTCAAGAGATATTTAACACGCGACCTTTGAAAGGCGTCTGATCCCGCCGTTCTCGTTATGTTCTACCGCCCTTTCGCGTCAATTGCAAGGAAAAATGCAGCTACGCTCCTCGGCCTGACGGGCGCCCCTAGCACGGGGACGAAACGCCGATAGATTCTCTGCCCAACTCCGTTGGCCCCTGCGCGGGTGATACACACGACCTACCCAACCCCAAAAGCATCGGCTCTTTGTGTCTGCCCGCGTGCGAGTTGTCTGCGCACTGGTGGCGGCTTTCGGGGCGCCGCGTAAACTCGATTCGCTCTAAAAGCGATTCGGATCCCATGAACATGGCCTTGCCCAAGCCGCCGCGCTCGGAACGGCGCTCCTTCCTTGGCGTCGAGCGCTCCGCGTCGGGCCGCGCATGGCGCGATCGGCTCGACGAACGCGGAACCATGCGGGCATTGGCCATCGCGCAGCGCCACGATCTGCCTGAGCTTTTGGCGCGCGTTCTCGCCGGCCGCAACGTCGATGTGGACGAGGTCGCAGCTTTTCTGGATCCGACCTTGCGCACGCTCATGCCGGATCCTCACACGCTCAAGGACATGCAGGTCGCAGCGGAACGGCTCGCGGATGCGGTCATGCGGGCCGAGACGGTCGGGATTATCGGCGACTATGACGTGGACGGCGCCACCTCGGCTGCCGTGCTGGGTCGATATCTGACCCATTGCGGCCTGCATCCTCTCATTCACATTCCCGATCGTTTGTTCGAAGGGTATGGCCCCAACGCCGAGGCCATCGAAAATCTCGCGCGACAAGGCGCGAGCGTGCTGGTTGCGGTCGACTGTGGCACGACCAGTCACGAGCCGCTGCTTGGGGCGCGCAAGCTCGGGCTCGATACCATCGTCATTGATCACCATCAGGCCGACGAGCTGCTGCCGCCGGCCTGCGCCCTCATCAATCCCAATCGCCTGGATGATCTTTCAGGACTTGGCCATCTTGCCGCTGCCGGACTCGCGTTCATGGCTGTGGTGGCCCTCAATCGGGAGCTGCGCCGGCGCGATTTCTGGACCCCGGAACGCCCCGAGCTCGATCTGCGTCGTCTTCTCGATCTTGTCGCGCTCGGGACGGTTGCCGATGTCGTGCCGCTGAAGGGCCTCAACCGCGCGTTCGTGGCCAAGGGCTTGCTGGTGCTTCGCCGTCGCGAGAATGCCGGCCTCACCGCGCTCATGGACGCCGCGCGCCTGAGCGAGCCGCCGCAAGCCTGGCATCTCGGATTTCTCCTTGGGCCGCGTATCAACGCGGGGGGTCGTATCGGTTGCGCCACACTCGGGGCGCAGTTGTGCATGCAGGACGATGCGCTCGAATGCGTGCGTATTGCAGGCGAGCTCGACCGGCTCAACCGCGAGCGTCAGGCAATCGAGGCCGCAACGCTTGCACAAGCGGAGGCCGAGGCGCTTGCCGCATTGGGTGCCAGGTCCAGCGCCAGCACCGTTGTAGTTGCTGCGGATGCGTGGCATCCGGGTGTGGTCGGTTTGGTTGCTGCCCGTCTGAAAGAGCGCTTTGCGCGACCCGCATTTGCAATTGCGCTCGAGCCTGGGGGCACGGGAACAGGATCGGGCCGATCCATTCCCGGCGTCGATCTTGGGCGCCTCGTCCGCCGCGCCGCGAAGGAGGGACTGCTGATCAAAGGCGGCGGCCATGCCATGGCCGCTGGCATCACGTTGCGCAGGGAGGCGCTGGCCGCGTTTCGTGCTTTCGTCGAGAAGGAGCTCGCGGCGGCGGTGGAGGCAAGCTTGCGCGAAGATGCGCTCCTGATCGATGCCGCCATGAGCGCTGCGGCGGCCAATTCGGATGCGGTGGGCATGCTTGCGCGAGCGGGGCCGTTCGGGGCCGGTAATCCGGAGCCGGTGATCGCTTTTCCAGGGCACACGCTTGTTTACGTCGAGGCAGTGGGACAGGTCCATGCGCGCGTCCGCCTGCGCGCGGGCGATGGCTCGATTATTAGTGGCATTGCGTTCCGCGTCGCCGGGCAGCCGCTGGGAGCAGCGCTCGCTCGCGCCCGCGAAACGCGCGTGCATGCGGCCGGCACCTTGGCGATTGATCAATGGAATGGCAGCGAGCGAGTGCAGCTGCGCCTTATCGACATCGCTCCCGCCGAGCCGGGGTTCTGATTATCGCACACTTTGTCACCCGCGGGCTTGACCCGCCGGTCTATCTTTTTGGCAAGAAACTGGATTGCCGGGTCAAGCCCGGCAATGACGAACCCACTAAATTCCTTGTCGCAGCCGCGCGAGCAGCTTCACGCCCGCATAGCCGTCTGCAGGCTCCATCCCGACCCTGCGCTGGAAATTCCGCACGGCGCGCATGGTGTCGTTGCCCACCCGTCCGTCCGTGCCGCCCGTATCGAATCCGAAACCGGTAAGCCTTCTCTGGATCTCTTGCACTTCGGCGAGCGTCGGCGTGCGCTCCGCGCCCGGGAAGGGCTGTACGAAGGGTGCGCCCCCCATGGCTCGATCCCCAAGGTGCACGATGCAAAGCGTGTAGTTCATAGACGGATTGTACGAACGCACCGCATAGAAATTTTGGCCGAGCAGGAATTGAGGTCCGCCGGGCACCGGTATCCACAGCTTGGCCGTCGCGTTCGGATGCGGGAAAGCATGGCCGTCCGCGCGCGCGACTGCGGCGCGCTGCCATGCTTCGTAGGTGCGGGATGTTCCCTCGCCGCCTCCGGCTCCTCGCACTTCGTAACCCCAATGCTCGCCTGACCGGTACTTGCCGCGTTTGACAAAGAACTGCGCGGTCCCGGCGAGTGCATCATCGGGCTTTCCAAATGGCGAGATACGGCCGTCGCCATCGTAGTCGATCCCCATATGCAGCCACACTTCGGGCATCCATTGCGTGTGCCCCATTGCGCCGGCCCACGAGCCGCGCATTTCCTCGGGCGTGCTCCAGCCGCGCTCGAGGATTAGGAGCGCATTGAGCAGCTCCTGCTCCCAGTAAGCACGCCGGCGCGGCTCGCCCCAGGCGAGCGCAGCAAGCGCCGGCAGTACAGGGCGCATATGGTTCTTCTGTACGTCGGGATCGCCGTAGGCCGATTCGATACCCCACACTCCGAGCATGGTCGAGCGATCGACACCGAAATCCTTCTCGATGCGCGCGAGCAAGGGGGCAAATTCCTTCGCTTTCTGCTTGCCCGTCGTGATGCGCCAGTCGGAAACCCGGCGATTGAGGTACTGCCACAGCTCCTCGTTGAACTCCGGCTGTGCGCGATCGAGGGCAAATACCGATTTGTCCGGCTCAATGTTGTTCATGATCCGGGCATAGGTAGCGTCCGATATGCCGCGCGCCTGCGCTCGCGCGCGGAATGTCGCGATCCACTGCTCGAATGAGGGCTTTGCTTGCGCGGTGCCGCCGAGTGCCGAGATCGCCACGCCGGCCGCAAAGCCTGCAAGCATTTGCCGGCGCGCGAACCGGGTTTGCTGTCTGCCGATCAAGGTGTCCGAGCTCTGCAAATCGTCCTCATCGCGCGAGCAACGCTCTCGTACGAGTCGTTTGCCTCGTTGCTCTACGACGAATTTGGCCTAATTTCGTCCGATCGGGTCGTTCGGCCTAATCCTTGGCGCGCTCGACATACGAGCCATCGGCAGTCATCACCACGATCTTGGTGCCTGTGCCGACGAACGGCGGCACCATGGTGCGCACGCCGTTCGACAGGACCGCCGGTTTATAGGAGGAGGCTGCGGTCTGGCCTTTCACCGTCGGCTCTGTATCGACCACTTCGAGCACCGCTTTTTGCGGCAGCTGAATGGATACGGGCGTGCCCTCGTGCACGGAGAGCGTCACTTTCATTTCCGGCTGAAGATAGGCTGCCTGATCGCCGATGACGTCGG
The DNA here is from genome assembly GCA_036562835.1 of Xanthobacteraceae bacterium. Classification (GTDB taxonomy): domain Bacteria; phylum Pseudomonadota; class Alphaproteobacteria; order Rhizobiales; family Xanthobacteraceae; genus VAZQ01. Next base: position 17,307 of record DATCJI010000260.1, read on the forward strand.
CTGGCAAGGTGACCTGGTCGTAGTTTTCCGTATTCATGAAATGAAAGCCGTCGCCGTCCTGATAGAGGTATTGGAATTCGCGATCCTCCACATAGGCCCGCTCCACCTGCTCCGTAGTCTTGTATCGTTGTGCGACCTTCACGCCGTCGCTGATGCGCCGCATGTCGACCTGGGTGGTGGGCGTGCCCTTGCCAGGGTGAAAGCT
>DATCJI010000042.1:0-2948 GCA_036562835.1 Xanthobacteraceae bacterium
AGCTCCTGCCGCTGCTCGCGAAGATCAACGGTGTCGATTACGCGAGCATCGACATCCTCAACGTCGCACCCAACCTGCAGGAGCAGATGCTCTTGCAAAATCAGGTCGACGCCATCGCCATCTTCACCGCAACAAGCTACATGAATCTGGTCGCGCTCAAGCTCGATCCGGAAAAAGACTTCCGCTGGATCTACTATTCGGATTCCGGCATCGATCTTTATTCGAACGGCGTGATGGTCTCGCAAAAGCTCGCCAGGGAGAAACCCGAAGCGGTCAAAGGGCTGCTGCGCGCCGTCAGTCGAAGCATGCGTGAGGTGCTGGCCGCGCCCGACGCGGCCATTGCGCTCCTTGCCAGGAAGGAGCCGCTCCTCAACGTGCCCATCGAGAAACAGCGACTCCTTTATGTGACGCGTACGCTGATTGCCACGCCCGACGCGAAGAAGCTCGGCGTTGGAGATGTGGACGATGCGCGCATGTCCGCCTCGATCGATGCGATCGCCGCCGCTTTTGAGTTGCCGCGCAAGCCCGCAGCAGCCGACGTATTCAGCCGATCTTTGCTGCCGCCCAAAGAGGAGCGGACCATTCCGGACGTTCCAGGAAATCCGTAGGGTGGGCAAAATCGGCCCCGAGCTTGGTTCGGTGGACATGGCGCGCGAGCCGATGCGCCCACGCGGAGCAGCCGGGCGCGCCTTTGCCCACCCTGCGAGCTGATGCATGCCTGTTGCCAAGGTTCATCGAATTTCCGCCGCCGCGCCCGACGATGTCTCCGGCATCGAGGCCGCGATCAAGGCAGGCCGCATAGATCCCAACGGTGTCGTTGCGGTTCTGGGAAAGACCGAGGGCAACGGCCTCGTCAATGATTTCAGCCGCGGCTTTGCGACAGCGATGCTGAACGCGATGTTTCGCCGCTTTCTGCCGCCCGCACAGGCGGACGCGATCTGCCTCGTGATGTCTGGAGGCACCGAAGGCGGCATGTCCCCGCACTGGACAGTCTTCGAGCGCAGCTCGGCAGACGAGAGCCGCAAGCCCGCGCTTGCCATCGGCCGCGCACACACGCCGGCACTTCCGTTCGAGCATCTCGGGCGCGTGCAGCAGGTCGAGCAGGTGGCAGAAGGCGTGCGCGCGGCGATGCGCGACGCCGGCATTGATAACGCGGCGGACGTTCATTTTGTGCAGATCAAATGCCCGCTGCTCACCGCGCAGCGCGTAAGCCGCGCGCTCCAGCGTGGCGCGACCGTGACCACCACTGACACCTTGAAATCCATGGGGTTGTCGCGCGCCGCAAGCGCGCTGGGCGTCGCTCTCGCGCTCGGCGAGATCGAGCGAGGCAAGCTCGGGGACGCTGATATCGGCGCGCGCTGGGAGCTCTGGTCGGGGCGCGCCAGCACGTCTGCGGGCATCGAGCTGCTCGGTCACGAGATCATCGTGCTTGGGATGTCGCAGGCCTGGTCCGGTCCTCTGGCGATCGATCACGCGGTGATGAAGGACGCCATCGACATCGAGCCCGTTCGCGCAACTGTGGGCCGATTGGGCATTCAGACAACGGGCCAGCTTGCGCACGAAGATCGCGCGCGTGTGCTCGCTGTGATCGGCAAGGCCGAGGCGAGCCATGACGGCCGCCTGCGCGGATATCGTCACACCATGCTGGACGATTCCGACATCGCTTCGACCCGGCACGCGCGCGCGTTTGTCTGTGGCGCGCTCGCGGGCCTCATCGGCCACGCCGAAATTTACGTTTCCGGCGGTGCCGAGCACCAGGGTCCCGACGGCGGCGGCCCGGTGGCAGTAATCGTGGACCGCAGCCTGTAATTTATGGTTTAACCGCTCAGGCGCTCTCGCCATTGCGCGGCAGATGCGCCGTGAATGTCGCTCCCGCGGTCGGAACGCTGATAATCGACAAGCGTCCACCATGGCGGTTGAGGATGTGTTTCACGAGGGCCAGTCCCAGCCCGGTGCCGCCCTCCGAGCGGCTCTGCGAGACATCGACCCGATAGAAGCGCTCGGTCAGCCGCGGCAGGTGCTCGGGCGCAATGCCGGGGCCATAATCGCGCACCTCGACGCGCACCGCGTGGTTTGTGTCCTCGGCTAGGAGCGCGATGTCGACCCGTTTGCCGGACGCGCCATATTTTAATGCGTTCTCCACCAGGTTCTCGAACACGCGCAGCAATTCGTCACGATCACCGCGCACCAGGACCGGCGCATCCGGGAGTGCCGTGCGCAGTCCGACGCCGCGGTCGGTGGCGAGCGGCTGCAGCGCATCCACCACCTGGCGGATGACGCCAACGAGCTCAACACTGTCGCGCGGACGCACATGCTCCGTGAGCTCGATGCGCGAAAGCGAAAGCAGATCGTCGATCAGGCGGGTCATGCGGCGGGCCTGCACATGCATGATCCCGAGAAACCGCTCGCGCGCAGCCGCATCATCGCGCGCGCTTCCTTGCAGCGTTTCGATGAAGCCCGACAGCGTGGCCAAGGGCGTGCGCAGCTCATGGCTTGCGTTGGCGACGAAATCCGCGCGCATCTGCTCGCTGCGATGCAGGGGCGTCAAATCATGAAACACCAGGATAAGAGAGCGCGGCGAAGTACGCTCGTCCGAGGCGAGCCCGAGCGGAGCGATGTGCACGTGGAACCAGCGTTCGATCGGTACCTGCTCGGAAAGCTCGACGCGCTGCGACATGCCGCCCGCTGACGCGGCACGAACCGCGGACAGCAGTGCGGGCGCGCGCCAGCCCGCTGAGAGCGCGCCGCCCGTGCGGAGCGCTGGCGCGAGTGCATGCGCAGTCGCGTTGAACCCAATCAAGGTCTCGCGAGCGTCGATCGCGACAGCGGCATCGGGCAGAGCGTCGAGCACAGCTTGCAGGTCTAGAGCCCGCTGTAGAGGTATTTGCGAACTTGCCGGCGCAGATGCCCGATCTGCTGTGCGCACCTGCCCGATCAGCAGGGCTGCG
>DATCJI010000045.1:0-1974 GCA_036562835.1 Xanthobacteraceae bacterium
ATTACACGCACTCTTACCGACGAAGACGCTGACCGTGCCGTCGCGTCTGTCGTGGCAGATCTGCGCGTGAGCTTGAACGCAAAAATACGAGAATAAAGGCATGGCCCTCACCAAAGCGGAAATGGCGGAAGCGCTGTTCAATCAGTTGGGCCTCAATAAGCGCGAGGCGCGCGAGCTCGTCGATCTCTTCTTCGAAGAGGTGCGAGCGGCGCTCTCGAATGGGGAGCAGGTGAAATTGTCCGGATTCGGCAATTTCGATCTGCGCGACAAGAACCAGCGTCCTGGACGTAATCCGAAAACCGGCGAGGAGATTCCGATCAGCGCTCGCCGTGTGGTGACGTTCCGTCCAGGCCAGAAGCTCAAGGCGCGGGTCGAAGCCTATGTTGGAGCCAAAGAATAATTCGCAGCTGCCGCCGATCCCGGGCAAGCGGTACTTTACGATCGGCGAAGTGAGCGACCTGTGCGGCGTGAAGCCGCACGTGCTGCGCTATTGGGAGCAGGAGTTCCCGCAGCTGAAGCCCGTGAAGCGGCGCGGCAATCGGCGCTACTACCAGCGCCAAGATGTCATCGTGATCCGGCAGATCAGAAGCCTGCTGTACGACCAGGGCTTCACGATCGGCGGGGCACGCAACAAGCTCACGGGCGAGGAAGCCCGGAGCGACGTGAGCCAGAGCCAGCAGATCGTCAAACAGGTCCGGCTCGAGCTCGAGGAACTGCTGAAGATTCTCCGGCGTTAGTTCCTCGCGTGGCTGCAGGCCGCGCCGAGCTGCATTTCACTTCCGGAAGGCTTGAGGAGGACCGGCCATGGCGAGAACGGGTACGACTGAACGTTTGATGGGTGACCTGCGAGCGGTGCTCGAGGACGCCGAGGCCCTGTTGAGCGCCACTGCCGGTCAGGCAGGCGATCGCATCCAGAAAGCGCGCGAGCGTGCCACGGAGACCATTTCCGCTGCGCGCGAGCGTCTCGTCGACGCGCAAGACGAAGTGACGAAGCGCGCACGCGAGGCAGCACGGGATACCGACCGCTACGTTCGCGACAATCCGTGGCAGGCGGTGGGCATCGCCGCGGGTGTCGCGTTCATCATCGGCGTGCTCGTCAGCAGCCGCCGATAACGCGCGCCGCGATCTCCGATGGACGGCGAGCCGTTCGATTCCGACCCCGAGGGCGATCGTCCCCGGCGCCCGGGCGTGCTGGACGCGGCGAAGCGTATGCTCGCCACCCTCATTGCGCTCGTGCACACGCGGCTCGAGCTCTTCACCACGGAGATCGAGGAGGAGATTCAACGCGCCGCCAGCATTCTGCTCTGGGGACTGGTTGCGCTGTTTTTCGGCAGCCTCACGGTGCTGTTCGTCGCCGTAACGGTGCTGATCGTTTTTTGGGACACGAACCGCATTCTCGCGGCGGTGCTGATCACCGTATCGTTCTTCGTGATCACGCTGATTTTTGGGCTGCTGGCCCGCGCGCGGCTGCGCGCGAAGCCGCGCTTCATGGCCGCGAGCATCGAAGAATTGAAACGCGACAAGGAAGCGCTGGAGCGCTAGCGTGAGTGATCGCTTCGAACAGCTCGAGTTACGGCGGCGACAACTGCTCGTGCGCAGCGCGCGCTTGCGGGCTGATCTCGCCGCGGATCACCAGGTGATTCTCGATGCCATCGGCGGCGTGGATCGCGCGATCGGCAAGGTGCGAACGATCGCCTCGTTCGCTTCGCCGATGCTGCTCGCCGGCGGCGGCGCGTTGCTGTTGCGCTTGATCCGGGGCTCGCGAGCCCCGCGCCGGGCGCGCGCGACCGGCATAGCCGGCATGTTCGCAACCGGCGCGACCTGGCTGAGCAGGACGCGCCGTCTCCTCGCGCTTCTCTCGATCATCCGCGCCGTGACCCGGTCACGCTCCCGTCGCGACTTCGAACCGCAGCCCTGACAGCCGCGGGCAGTGCTATTATTCCGCCCTCGGTCGGAGTGTGGCGCAGCCTGGTA
>DATCJI010000072.1:0-39669 GCA_036562835.1 Xanthobacteraceae bacterium
CAATCAAGGTGGATTTGCCATCCCCCGGCGAGCCGCAGGTCAGAACGAACAACCTGCTGTGTGAGGGAATCATTCTGAGCGCGCCTGCCCCGGACCTTCCCGGCTCCGCTCCGCCGATGTCTCGGTTAGTTTTGCATGCCCGCGCCCGGGCAGAGTGAATCCATCATTCAGCAGCGACTGCGGACATCCCAAGCGGGATGCCAAGCCGTTTCCACGTATCGACGAGCGCGTGGGCAAGCGCATCGATCATGGCATCGTCGTGCTGCGGACCGGGCGTGAGCCGCAGGCGTTCGGTCCCTCTAGGTACCGTCGGATAATTGATCGGCTGGATATAGATGTTGTGCTCCGCGAGCAGGAGATCGGCGGCCTGTTTGCACTTTTCGGGTTCGCCCACCAGCAGCGGAACGATATGCGTCGTGCTCGGCATGACCGGAAGACCCGCCGCGCAGAGCACGGACTTCACGCGCGCCGCCCGCGCCTGCTGGCGTTCGCGCTCAAAGCTCGAAGCCTTGAGGTGACGAATGGCCGCAGCGGCGGCAGCGCAGATGGGAGGCGGCAAGGCAGTCGTGAAAATAAAGCCCGGAGCGTAGCTGCGCAGCGCATCTATGACCGAGCTCTTTCCTGCAACGTAGCCCCCGAGGCATCCGAACGCCTTGGCGAGCGTGCCTTCGATAACGTCGATGCGCGCCATCGTGCCCTGCGCCTCCGCCTGCCCTCCACCCCGCCGGCCATACATGCCCACAGCATGCACCTCGTCGGCATAGGTCATGGCCCCATAACGGTCCGCCAGATCGCAAATGCGCTGGGTTGGCGCGACATCGCCGTCCATTGAATAAAGCGTTTCGAACACAATCAACTTGGGGCGGCTTTTGCCTGCGTTGCGCAACAGCTCTTCGAGGTGCGCCATGTCATTGTGACGGAAGATCGCCTTGTCGCAACCCGATTGGCGAACGCCCTCGATCATCGAGTTGTGGTTCCAAGCGTCGGAGAGAATGAGGCAGCTGGGGAGCAGCTTCGCAAGCGTGGAGATCCCCGTCTGATTGGAAATATAGCCCGAAGTGAATACCAGCGCCGCTTCCTTGCGGTGCAGCTCGGCGAGCTCGCGCTCGAGCTCCACCACCGCATGGCTTGTGCCGGCGATGTTGCGCGTTCCCCCCGCGCCCGCGCCCATGCGCGAGGCCGTCTCGACCAATGCGCCAATCACTTTCGGGTGCTGCGCCATCCCCAAATAATCGTTGGAACACCAGACCGTGACCTCGCGCGGGCCAGAGGGAGAGTGCCAGAGCGCATGGGGAAACCGCCCGGCTAGGCGTTCGAGGTCAGCAAATACCCGGTATCGCCGCTCCTCATGCAGCCGCGCCAAGGCTTGCTCAAAATAACGCTCGTAGGGCATGTCCATCCGATTGTGTCCGGCTTTTTTAGAATCCTTCCAGCCTCCTTGTCGAGCATCAAGCGGCATATAGGCGCCAAGGGTTTGAGCTGGATCAAGCCTGTCCGGCACCAGCACGTCGCATTAAACTCGCACGGACCACGATGAGCAAGTCAGGCGGAGATAGTCCATGGCGGTGGAAAGCATCTTCTACTCGGTCTCCGGCATCAGTTGCCGGGGGGCCCTGATCTGGGATGAATCTGGCAAGGCTCCGCGCCCCCTCCTGTTGATTGCGCCCACCTGGCGCGGCGTGAGCAAAGCGGCGATCGAGACCGCCCAGCTGCTCGCCCCAGAGGGCTACGTCGTTTTCGTTGCTGACATGTTCGGCGAAGGCAACGGACCTGTAGGGACCGAAGACCCCGGCGCATTCCTCCGGCCTTTCCTGGCAGATACAGCCGGCATGCGCCGACGCATCGCGGCCGCGCTCGATACCCTCACCCGTGAAGCGGACCGACGCGCGGTCGGCGATATCAGCAGACGCGCTGCCATCGGATTCGGATTCGGTGGCCTCAACGTGCTCGAGCTCGCGCGCACGGGCGCTGACGTGCAGGCTGTCATCTCCATGCACGGCACATTGGTGACGCAAGAGCCTGCGGCGGCCGCGGGCATAAAGGCTGCGGTGCTCGCTATGCATGGCGCAGCAGACGAGAGCGCGTTCAAGGCCGAGCGAGATGCTTTCGAAAAGGAGATGAGGCAGGCCGGCGCGCGCTGGGCGCTGATGAGCTTCGGTAATCTCGCAGGCGCCGTAAATGAGCTTTCCGCCGAGCAGCAAGGAGGCGGACTGGATCGGGAAAAGGCGCCGCACCATGCGCATGCACTTGCGCATGCGTTCATTGCCGACGCTTTCGCAGGACGAATCTGATGGCCGCGCACGCGCGCCTTCGTTCGCAACTGTGGTTCGACAATGCCGACAACCCGGGCATGACCGCGCTTTACCTCGAGCGCTACCTGAACTTCGGACTGACGAAAGCTGAGCTCACCTCGGGAAAGCCCATCATCGGCATTGCGCAAAGCGGCTCGGATCTGTCGCCATGCAACCGGCATCATCTGGAGCTGGCAAAACGGGTACGCGAAGGCATCCGCGATGAGGGTGGTATCGCATTCGAGTTCCCCATGCATCCCATTCAGGAAACAGGCAAGCGGCCCACGGCGGCGCTCGACCGCAATCTCGCATATTTGAGCCTTGTCGAAATACTTTTCGGATATCCCCTCGACGGCGTCGTGCTCACGACCGGCTGCGACAAGACGACGCCGGCGGCGCTGATGGCGGCGGCAACCGTCAATCTTCCCGCGATCGTGCTCTCGGGCGGTCCCATGCTCAACGGCTGGTGGAAGGGCGAGCGGGCCGGCTCCGGAACCGTCGTCTGGTGGGCGCGTCAGGAGCATGCAGCAGGGCGGCTCGAATACCGCGAGTTTCTGGATTTGGTTGCGTCCTCCGCACCGTCGCCCGGCCATTGCAACACCATGGGAACGGCATCGACCATGAATGCGCTTGCCGAGGCGCTCGGCATGTCGCTGCCGGGCTGTGCGGCCATCCCGGCGCCCTATCGCGAGCGCGCGCAGATTGCCTACGAGACCGGCCGGCGTGCCGTTGAGATCGTGCACGAGGATGTCAAACCGTCCGACATTCTCACGCGCAAGGCATTCGAGAATGCCATTGTTGCCTGCTCCGCCATCGGCGGCTCGACGAATGCACCCATTCACATCAATGCCATCGCCCGCCACGTTGGCGTTGCCCTCGAGATTAGAGATTGGGAGACCCTGGGCTACGACGTGCCGCTGCTCGTCAACATGCAGCCGGCGGGACAGTATCTGGGCGAAGAATATTACCGCGCCGGAGGATTACCCGCCGTTCTGCACGAGCTCTTGCTCGCCGGCCGCATTCATGCAGATGCGCTGACCATAAACGGCAAGCGTATTGGCCAAAACGTCGCAGCGGCGAAGTCTCACAATTCGGATGTTATCCGGCCGTACGGCGATCCGCTCACCGCCCGCGCGGGATTCAAGGTGCTCGCCGGCAATCTGTTTGATTCAGCAATCATGAAGACGAGCGTGATATCCAAGGAGTTCAGAGCCCGCTATTTGTCGGATGTTAAAGACCCGAACGCGTTCGAGGGGTGCGCCGTGGTTTTCGAAGGACCCGAGGATTACCACCGGCGCATCGAAGACGCTTCGCTTGACATCGACGAGCACACGATTTTGTTCATTCGCGGCGTTGGGCCCGTCGGCTATCCGGGATCCGCAGAGGTGGTGAATATGCAGCCGCCGGCAGCCCTCATTAAGCGAGGCATCACATCGCTGCCGTGCATCGGAGATGGCCGGCAATCCGGCACATCGGCTTCGCCCTCCATTTTAAATGCTTCTCCGGAATCCGCCGTGGGGGGCGGGCTTGCACTGCTCAAGACCGGAGATCGCGTACGCATCGATCTTAACAAGGGCACCGCCAACGTGCTGATCTCGGATGCCGAGCTGTCGCAACGCAGGGCCGCCCTGCTGAAGCACGAAGAGACATATCCGCCAAGTCAAACGCCATGGCAGGAGATTCAGCGCTCAATGGTGGAACAGCTCGCCGACGGCATGGTTCTCAAGCCAGCTGTAAAATATCAGCGTGTCGCACAGAAATACGTGCCGCGGGACAATCATTGAGAAGATCAAGATGAGCCAACGTTTGCAAGATAAACTGGCGCTCGTCACCGCGGCGGGTCAAGGCATCGGACGCGCCATTGCGGCAGCCTTCGCCGCGGAGGGTGCAAAGGTTATCGCTACCGATCTTGAACCGCACAAGCTTGACGGTCTGAATGCCGCCAAGCGCAGCAAGCTCGACGTGCGATCGACCGCGGCAATCGAGACGCTTGCCAAGGAAATCGAGCGCGAGCTGGGCACGGTCAATGTGCTCGTCAATTGCGCAGGTTTCGTGCATCACGGCAGCGTCCTCGAGTGCTCGGAGCAGGATTGGGATTTCTCATTCGATCTGAACGTCAAATCCATGCACCGCACGATCAAAATTTTTCTTCCCGGCATGCTCGCGAAAAAAACCGGCGCGATCGTGAACATCTCTTCCGCCGTTTCCTCGATCCGCGCTGTTCCCGACCGCTACGTTTACGGCGCGACCAAGGCTGCTGTGATCGGTTTGACCAAGGCAGTTGCAGCGGATTTCATCAAACGCGGCATTCGCGCCAATGCCATCTGTCCGGGCACGATTGAATCGCCTTCGCTCCAGGGCCGCATCAAGGCGCTTTCAGATTCGACCGGAAAGTCGACAGCGGAAGTGGAGCGCGCGTTTATCGAGCGCCAGCCTATGGGCAGGCTTGGGCGGCCCGGGGAAGTGGCGGCGCTCGCCGTTTTCCTTGCCTCCGATGAGGCAAGCTATATCACCGGACAGGCTCATCTCATCGACGGCGGAATGGCATTGTAGGGACGTCGCGATGCCTGAGCCGTCCATCCCGGTAGAAGACGTCAGCAGGCTGACTATCCTGCTCGATATCGACGGGACCATTCTCGACATCGCACCGACCCCTCGCGAGGTGTTTGTGCCCCATTCGCTGCGCGAGACGCTCATGCGCCTGTCGCAACGTACGGGAGGCGCGCTGGCCTTCGTCAGCGGACGGCCTGTGAGCGAGATCGATCTCATCTTCTCGCCTTTGCAGCTGCCCGCCATCGGCGGGCATGGAGCGGAGCTGCGCCTTGTCGCGGGCGAAGCTCCTGCTCCGCCGCGCCTGCCGCCGCTCGACACAAATCTCAAGCGCCAGTTTGCCGCCATCGCCGAAGCGGGACCCGGCATCATCCTGGAGGACAAGGGCTACTCGCTGGCGTTGCACTATCGTCTCGCTCCCGACAAGGAGCGCATCGTGCACGAGGCAGCGGCCAAAATCGCCGCTACCGCAGGAAGCAACATCGAATTGCTGCCCGGCAAGCTCGTGCTTGAGATAAAACAGGGCGGTGTCACGAAGGCGACGGCAGTGCGCGAGCTGATGCGGCAAGCGCCGTTCCAGGACCGGCGTCCGCTCTTCATTGGCGATGATGTGACCGATCTTCCCGTGTTCGACATCATGCCGGATTACCACGGCATCAGCATCTCCGTCGGACGAAAAGTAAAGGGAGTGGAGGCCTGCATGCAGCGGCCAGCCGATGTGCGCCGGTGGCTCGAGCAACTTTCGCACCAGGGCGCATTTGCACCTGGATGAGCGGGGCGCCGCTTGCGGCGGGCCTGCTCAGAGTGTGTCATGACGCTGCCCGAACTTTTGCGCAGCAAAAACGTTATGGGTTGCGCGGCGGCTTCGGCCCGCCGGCATCTTCCTCATTGGCCGGTTCTGGTGGGCCGACGCCGGGTATTCCTTCGTCGGGAGCCATGCATATGCGCTGTTGCTCGATCGGCTTGCAGACCGGGATGCTGATGCGCTCTTATCAGCCGCCAAGCACAGAGGATCCGCATTGCCGCGACTGATTGTCGTATCGAATCGCGTCGCTATGCCAAATCGCACCGGCGCGAGCCAGGCGGGTGGGCTCGCGGTGGCGGTGCGCTCGGTGCTTAAGCGGCACGGCGGTCTCTGGTTCGGGTGGACCGGTACTGTTTCCACGCACGAGGACGTCGCAGTCAGAACCGTCCACCAGGGCGGTCTCACCTACGTGGTGACCGAGCTGTGGGAGGCCGACTATCAGGAGTATTACAACGGCTTCGCGAATCGGGTGTTGTGGCCCATCCTGCATTACCGGCTTGATCTCGCCGAGTTCTCGCGTCGCGATCTGAGCGGCTACCGCCGCGTGAACGCACACTTCGCGAGCGAATTGAGCAATCTGCTCCGCCCCGACGATGTGATCTGGGTGCATGACTATCACCTGATCCCGCTCGGCAAGATGCTGCGCGACCGCGGCCATCGCAACGCGATCGGCTTTTTCCTGCACGTCCCCTTCCCCCCTCCGGAAATCCTCACGGCCTTGCCCAATCACGAATGGCTCATTCCACAGATGAGCGCGTATGATCTCGTCGGATTTCAGACCGAGAGTGATGCGACGAACTTCGGGCGCTATCTCGAAAGCGAGTGCCACCTGCAGAAGCGAGCGGCATTCACGTATCAGACTGGCGAACGGATTGTCCGCATTGGAGTGTTCCCGATCGGTATCGAGACCATGGAATTCAACCGGCTGGCGCGGCGCGCCGTTCGCTCTCCGCTCGTGGGCAGCATGGTGGAAAGTCTTGTCGGGCGAGCGTTGGTGATCGGGGTGGACCGTCTCGATTATTCAAAAGGACTGGGCGAGCGCATGGACGCGTTCGAACGCTTCCTGCGCGTTTATCCCGATTGGCATGGCAAGGTCACGTATTTGCAGATCACGCCGAAAAGCCGCTCGGAGATCCAGGAATATCTTGGAATGGAGCGCACTATCAGCGAGGCCGCGGGCCGCATCAACGGCACCTACGGTGAAGTCTCATGGACGCCCATTCGTTACGTGAACAGGGCATACAGCCGCAGCGTTCTGGCGGGGCTGTTCCGCTCGGCGCGGGCGGCACTCGTTACTCCCTTGCGGGACGGCATGAATCTCGTCGCCAAGGAGTTCATTGCCGCACAGGATGCGGATGATCCCGGCGTACTCATCCTTTCGCGGTTTGCGGGTGCCGCGGCCGAATTGACTGCTGCGCTCCTTGTCAATCCCTATGATCCGGAAACCGTCGCCACATCCATCGCGCATGCGCTCTCGATGCCTTTGGAGGAGCGCCGCAGCCGGCACAAGGTTCTCTTCCACAGCATTGCGGAAAACGACATCAAATCCTGGGGTGAGCTTTTCCTCGCTACGCTGACAAAAGAGAGCGACCTGCCCCTCTGGCATGAGCAGCTTGGAATACAAGCGACGCTGCCCACGGCGATCTCATAATTTAGTGTTCTGCATCAAGCGCTGAATCTAATACGGCGCAGTTCAGCGGCTGATTTGCGGGGCGGCCAGGCTTTCGATCATCACGTTGATGCAAGCGGGCAGGCCGGAGGCGACTGCTCGCTTTACCGCGACAGGCATCTCCTCGGCCTGCGTTACCAATTCGCCTTGCGCGCCCATCGCCAAGGCGACCTGATCGTATCGTACAGGACGCATCTCACAGCCGCGAGCACGATTGGCGCCGAACTCGCGCAGCTGAATTTGATACTCCGCGTTCCATTTGGCGTCGTTGCCGATTACAACCGTGAAGGCAAGCTTGTGCGTCACGGCAGTGTCGAGCTCCGCAATATGGAAGCCGAAGGTGCCGTCACCCATAATGGCGACAATGGGCGCATCAGGCACCGCGCAACGCGCCCCAAGTGCGAACGGCAATCCCGCACCAATGGCGCCAGCCGGGCCGTTTGTCAGCCGCGTTGGCGCATGCAGGTAAGCCTGCGCCCATTGACCGATTTCCCCGCCGTCCGAAATGAAGACGGCATCCGGATGGCTGTCGAGCACCCCTTGTAACGGACGCAGAAGATCGAGGGGGTGCACGGGACCGGGGATTGACGACCGTACCTTCTCCCACGCGGGCGGCCGATACGCCACCGCAGCTTTGACCTCGGAGAGCCAGGCGTGATTGCCGGCGTTCGCGCGGGCTTTGTTTGTAAGCGCCTCGACCGCAGGAAGGGTATCCGCGACAGCCGCGAATGCGAGTCTGGGGCCGACTGCCGCAATGCTGCGATCTATCTCCGTCTCTTCCGGATCGATCTGCAAAAACTCGCAGTCTTCGTGGAATACGGCCGCTCTGCCGAAACGGATGGTGAAATCGAGGCGCTTTCCAAGGAGCAGGACGCAGTCTGCCCGTGCCAGCACTTCTGCGAACGCGCCCAGACTCGGGTCCGCCAGACCGCGCGGACTTTCCATGCCGACGGCAGCAATGGCACACGCATCCTCAAGGCCTGCAAGCCGCGCGCGCCCTGCCCGCGACATAAGAGAGGGTCCGACGAGGATGACGGGACGGGCTGCATGCGCCAGACGCTCAAGGACTGCTGTGGCGGAGCCCAGGTCGAGAGATTTGCTCGTCTGCAACACGTCCATCCGAAGCGGTGTGTTCGGATCGGCCGGCCCTTCCAGGGCATCTGAGGGAAGATTAAGATTGACGGGCCCGCGGCGGCCTGAACGCGCGAGCCGCAGCGCCCGAACGAGATCGGGCGCAGCGGCTTCGCTACCGCGGCAGGTATAAGCGCCCTTGCTCACCGGGCGCGCCATGTCCGCCTGCAGCAGCTCCTGGAAGGCGCCACGCCCGAGCTCGCTGTTAGGAGCATGTCCCGACAAGAGAATCACGGGCGATTCCGCCATCTGCGCGGTGTACAAGGCCGGAACCGCATTCGCGTGCCCGGGCCCTCCGGTGACAAGCGCAATGGCGGGCTCTCCAGTGATGCGCGCGCAGGCATCCGCCATATGCACCGCCGCTGCCTCATGACGTGTGTGAATGAGCTCGATCTCGGTATCGAGCAATGCATCGAAAACCGCCATGATGTGGTTGCCGGACAGCGTGAACACCCGCTTTACACCGGCGTTTTGCAGGACCCGCGCGACCGCATCGGCGCCACGCGATCTGAGCTGGGTCGACATGCTGATGGCTCTTGGTTGCGAACGCGCTTTGACGCAGTCTATTTCAGCACCGGCTGCGTGCGCTATGGCTTGGGTCGTATCCGTTGCATTGATTGAGGTGAACCGTGCTTTTCGATCTGCCGCCGAGAACCAAGGAGCTTCGTGAGCGCGTGCGCGCCATCGCGGCGCGAGACATTGCGCCCCATGCAGCGGAAACGGATCGCACCGAGCAATATCCATGGGCCTGCGTCGAGGCGCTCAGGCGCGAAGGCTTCATGGGCATGACCATTCCGGAAGCCTACGGAGGCAAAGGCGCTGCCTATGTCGATGCCGTCGTGCTCATCGAGGAAATGGCCAAGGCGTGCAGCACGGTCGGGCGGATATGCGTCGAATCGAACATGGGCGCGCTCGGCGCAATAATGAAATACGGCAGCGACGCGCAGAAACGGCTTGCGGCCGCACTCGTGCTTGCCGGCGACAAGCCGGCGATCTGCATTACCGAACCCGCTGCCGGCAGCGCGGCCACCGAAATGACCACGCGCGCCGATCGGCGCGGTGACCGGTATGTGCTCAACGGCACCAAGCACTGGATCACCGGCGGCGGCATCTCCCGGCTGCACCTTGTGTTTGCGCGCACCTTTGACGCGGGGAATGAGCAGGGCATTGCGGGCTTCATCATCGTGCGGGATGCGCAGAAGAACACCCCGAAAGGTCTCGTCATCGGCAATCGTGAGCCGGCCATGGGAGTGCGCGGCCTGCCCGAGACCGAACTGCGCTTCGAGGACCTCGAAGTGCCGGAAGACATGGTGCTCATTCCCCCGGAAGGCATACGGCGCGGCTTCGCCGGCCTTATGAATGCGTATAACGGGCAGCGGCTCGGCGCAGCCACCGTGGCTCAGGGAATTGCGGAGAGCGCCTATGCGATGGCGCTCGATTATGCCCGCGCGCGCGAGCAGTTCGGCCGCCCCATTGCCGAGTTTCAGGGCATTCAATGGATGCTTGCGGATATGTCCATTGCGCTCGCCGCCGCCCAGACTCTCATCTACAAAGCGGCCGCCCGCGCCGGGAATGGATTCCCCGACAAACAGGAAGCAGCGCAAGCCAAGGTCTTCGCCTCCGAGACGGCTGTGCGGGTAACCAGCGACGCGCTGCAGATTTTTGGCGCAATGGGCTACTCGCGCAATCTTGCGCTTGAGCGCAAGATGCGCGACGCCCGAATGTTTCCCATTGCGGGCGGCACCGCGCAGATCCTGCGCACGCAGATCGCGGGCGAGATCCTGGGCATGCGCACCCCGCAGACGCGCGACGGCTATCTTAAGCTCGCGGCAGAGGATCGGGCACCAGCTCGCAAGCGCGGCTAGGGTCGCACAGGGTTTCTGCGCGTTTCCGGGCGCGCCCAGGAACCTTTTGCAGAGCAAAATCGTTGCAGCTCCAGGGCCTTTCACTGGAGCTTTGCAATGCGCATTGCGCAAATCGCGCCGCTGATCGAGAGCGTGCCGCCGCGGTTGTATGGCGGAACCGAAAGGGTGGTGTCATATCTCACGGACGAGCTCGTGCGCCTCGGCCACGAGGTCACGCTATTTGCAAGCGGCGACTCGGTGACCAGCGCCGAGCTCGTTCCCTGCGCTCCCATGGCACTACGGCTCGATTGCAACGTGCGCGATCCTATTCCGTATTACGTACTTCAGCTCGATCGGGTGCGCGACCGTGCAGACGACTTTGACGTTCTGCATTTCCATATCGATCACCTGCATTTTCCAACCTTCCGTCCAATCGCCGATCGAACCGTGACCACCCTGCACGGCAGGCAGGATTTGCACGATCTCAAGCCCTTGTATGTCGGGTTCAACGATATGCCGCTCGTGTCCATCTCGAATGACCAGCGCGGGCCAGTGAGCAACTCTAATTTCGTGGCTACTGTCCATCACGGGTTGCCGTCTGACCTGTTCGCGCCCATTTACCACCCTCGGGGCGGCTATCTCGCGTTTCTAGGCCGCATCTCGCAGGAGAAACGGCCCGATTGCGCCATTCGGATCGCGCAGGCAGTCGGCATGCCGCTCAAGATTGCGGCCAAGGTAGACAAGGCCGATGAAACCTATTTTCGCGAGGTGATTGCGCCTTTGCTGACCTTGCCGGGCGTCGAATTTTTGGGCGAGATCAACGAGCGCCAAAAGAACGAATTTCTCGGCGAAGCGCGCGCGCTGCTGTTCCCGGTGGACTGGCCGGAACCGTTCGGATTGGTCATGATCGAGGCCATGGCTTGCGGAACGCCGGTGCTCGCCTTCCGCCGTGGCTCGGTACCCGAAATTCTTGACCACGGAACTACCGGCGCGATCGTGGATAGCGCAGAGGAGGCCGTGGCCGTATTGCCGCAGATACTTGCGCTTGATCGTCGGCGGGTGCGCCGGACCTTTGAACAGCGCTTCACTTCGGCGCGCATGGCCAAAGATTACCTGCAAGTGTATCGTTCCCTGCTTCGCGCCTCCACACGCCGCTATCAAGAGGTGCCGGCACGGCGCCCGGCGGTGTTGCAGAGTGAGATGAATTAATTGCAGGGTGGGCGATGGAGGGGGCCGTACTGAAGGCAGTGGCTGCCGTTTCCGAGCCGAAATTCTACATACCAGCCACAGGACCGGGTACGCGCCCGCGGCGGACACTCAAACATAACGACACTTTCATCGTACTGGACAGCCATGGCGATATCGGCGCCTCGGCAGGCGGCCCGGATGGGTTGTTCCATTGCGACACTCGGTTCCTGTCACATTTCGAGCTGCTTCTGAACGGAATGCAGCCGCTGCTGCTCGGCTCCAGTCTGCGCGACGACAATACCCTGCTTACCATCGATCTGACCAACCCGGACACATATCTGGAAAACCGGCTCGTGCTGCCAAAGGACACGGTGCACGTCGTGCGCACGGTTTTCATCTGGCGCGATACGGCGTACCAGCGATTTGCGATACGCAACTACGGGGACAGCCCGATCGATCTGCGGCTGGCAATTCTCTTCGACAGCGATTTTGCCGATCTGTTTGAGGTGCGTGGCCAGCGCCGACAGCATCGCGGGACGATCGAGCGCGAGGAGATGCCTCCTGCCGCATGCTGCATACGCTACGCAGGCCTGGATGGAAGGACGCGAGAAACGGCGGTGAACTTCGAGCCGGTGCCGAGCGATCTTCAGGAAACGGCAGCGATCTACGCCATCAGGCTCGCATCAAAGCAAAGCGCGACACTCCTGGTGACAGTCGCGTGCGGCATTCCTGAGCCGCCAAAGCCACTGACGGCAGCTCGCGCTTTGCGCGCCATCCATCGCAATCAGCGCGCTGGCTCGAACGATGTCAGCACCGTACGGACCTCCAACGATCATTTCAATGAGGTGCTGTGCCGGTCGATGTCCGACCTTTACATGCTGATGAGCCGCACGCCGCAGGGGCAGTATCCGTATGCGGGCATACCCTGGTATTCCACAACTTTCGGCCGCGACGGTCTGATAACCGCTCTGCAGATGCTGTGGGTCGACCCGCGCATTGCGGAGGGTGTCCTGCGGCGCCTTGCTGCGTACCAGGCCAAAGAAGACGATCCGGCAGCGGACGCCCAACCGGGCAAGATCCTGCACGAGATGCGCAGCGGCGAAATGGCGGCCCTGCGCGAGGTGCCATTCGGGCTCTATTACGGCAGCGTCGATTCGACACCGCTCTTTGTCATGTTGGCCGGACTGTATGCGGAACGCACCGGCAACGATGCACTGGTTTCAGAATTGTGGCCATCCATTGAAGCGGCACTCGCCTGGATGAAAGGGCCGGGCGATCCGGACGGCGACGGCTTCCTCGAATATTACCGCGCCACAGATCAAGGACTCGCCAATCAGGGTTGGAAGGATTCGGCGGATGCAATTTTTCATGCCGATGGGCGTCTTGCGGAAGGTCCGATCGCCCTCGCCGAAGTGCAAGGGTACGCGTACTGCGCGAAACGGCTGGCGGGGAGAGCGGCACGCCGGCTCGGCCGCACCGAACAGGCAGACCGCCTGACGCACGAGGCAGACGACCTGGCCCGGCGCTTCAACGCGAGCTTTTGGTGCCCCAAAATAGACAGCTACGCACTTGCCCTCGATGGCAACAAGCAGCAATGCCAAGTGCGCAGCTCCAATGCCGGGCAGGTTCTGTTTACGGGGATTGCGCTTCCCGAACGCGCGCGCACGATCGGCAACGGATTGATGGCGCCGCATTTCTTCTCCGGGTGGGGCATTCGGACAATCGCAAACTCCGAGGTCCGCTATAACCCGATGTCTTATCACAACGGGTCTATTTGGCCTCATGACAACGCCCTAATCGCGCTTGGCCTTGCGCGATACGGCATGAAGTCTGCCGTAGACCGGCTGTTCACCGGTCTCATCGATGCGGCCGTCTACATGGATATGCGGCGCTTGCCGGAGCTGTTCTGCGGGTTCCAGCGCGCGCGGGGACGCGGCCCCACCCATTATCCGGTCGCATGCGCACCCCAAGCCTGGGCGAGTGCAACACCGTTCACGTTGATCGAAGCCTCGCTGGGCCTGACGTTCGATCCGGTCGGCCAGGAACTAAGATTGCATAATCCGTCGCTACCACGCTTTGTCGATGAAATCGTTCTGCATAATTTGCGAATTAGCGAGTCGAGCATAGACCTGAAAGTGCGCCGCCACGCGACAGGAGTATCGGTCGACGTGCTCCGTCAGCGCGGAGATGCGCAGGTTTCCGTAATCTTCGGCGTTGATCGTCTTCGTTGGACCTGATGCGCGGGCCGTGGAATCAACCAATTACATTGGCGCCGCCAAGAGCGCCCCAAATGTCGAGCACAGGCTTGCCCGCAAAATCGAGAGCCCTATAGGCGCGATGCGGCGCACATAATATGAGCAGATCACTGCGTGCAATCACCTCGTCGAGAGACAGCAGTTCAGGGTCGGTTTTAACGAGCGGGTCGGTCGTGAGCACCATAGCTGCGCGCGGAAGCAGCTCCTTCTTGAGCTTGTAGCTCAAGGATGCACGAGTATCATCGATATCGGCCTTGAACGCCATGCCGAGCAGCCCAACCGTCATTTCCGCGAGAGGATATCGCTCACCGAGACTGCGAATGAGCTGCAGCACAATGCCTTCATTGACCAGCATGGCAGCATGACCCAGACTGAACTGATTCTGTGCAAACGCCGCCAGCTGCATCGTATCTTTGAACAAGCACGGCCCCGCGGCGAAGCCCGGAGATGGTATCCCGCGGGCGCGCGAATAATTGTGCTTCATCGCATGCTCGACGCGACGATAGTCGAGACCTGCTGATTTGGCGATCAGATAGAACTGATTGGCGATTGCAAACTCGATGTAGCGGTATGCGTTGTTGAAAAGCTTCGCAAACTCGGCTTCCTCCGGGGTTACCTGCACCAATTCGGGAACTACGTGACTAAACAGCTTTGCCGCTTCCGCCGTCGCCTCCTGCGTCGTACCGCTTATGATCTGCGGGGTTTCTCGCAATTCTTTGATGCCGTGTCCCTGCACCACGCGTTCAGGGCAGAATGCCACCTTGAGCTTACAACCCTTTCGGGTGAGGTAAGTGTCGAGCCAGCTGGTGGTGCCAGGGTAGACTGTTGAGCGCAAAACGAGCAGCTGGCCATCGACGAGCTGTGGAAGCAGCGCGTCGACGCAATCCTGCACCACCTTGCGCACCGGGTTGAGGAACTCATCGATCGGAGTTCCAATGGTCACAATCACCGGCGCGCCCGGCGCAATGTCCGAGGGCGCGGATGTGAAAATGAGAAGATTGCGCGAAAGCGCGCGCCGAAGAAGCTCCTCCCCGCCCACTTCGATGAATGGCAGTCGACCCGACTGAAGCGCGGCCAGTACTTCCTGGTCCTTGTCGTGAACATTGACCCGAAAGCCTGCTTCGGCAAATGCCAATACCAGCGGAATGCCCACGTGACCGCCCCCGCCCACAATCGTAAGGTCGGCCCTTGCAGTTCGAGTGGAAGCACGCAGCCCTGGACTGACATCGGCGAAATTCACGTGTCCCTCCGTGGCTCGGCCGTGCTGCTGATGCCCGTTGATATTGCAGGTGCGGGCGCGCACGCAAGGGATACGCAGGCCACAGCTGAACAAGAGGAAGAATGAACCGGCACGCTTCCTGATCTTAGTCGGGGAAGCTCCTTAAACGGCTTGCAGCGAAGCGCGGCGACCGGCTACCAGCACGCCCAATAGCGATGACCAAAACTCCAGGACCAGCAGTCTTCAAGGACGATCGCTTGCACACGCGGCATGGGATCGGGAGGAAAGTAGCTGTAGTGAGTGGGATGGTAGCCGTAATACCAGGGCGTAATCACATTGTGTGAAATGGCTCCGATGCCGTGGTAAACGCGCGAACTGCGCCGGGATGCATCAGCTGGTGAAGCCATGGTGTTTATGGCCAGCAGCACAATGCTCAACAGAAACGGTATCACGCTCTTCATGGAAATGACCTCCTAGCCTGCTTTCCTAGCACAAGCGGTGATGGATCGAGCTGGCGATTTATTGACATGGTTGAGAGTGCCTGCCCTAAACGTGTGATGTTGCAGCAGCCATGAAGACCACGCGCATAATGCTGCTTCTCGTGTTAACCCTGATGCCTTGTGGCAGAGGGGTAGCGCAGTGGCTTTTCCAAAATCCGGTGACGCTCGATACTCTCGACGGCAATTACCGGACTATTGCGTCCTGCGCGTTTGCCCATCTCGCACGCGATCACAGCGGGTTGTCCCGCTCAGAAGAGAGCGGGATTGTACGCATCTCGGCGGGCACGGCCTGGATGAAACAGTGGGAGCTTGCGTTCATCAATGAAGAGGGCGGTCGGCAGACGCGAATGGACTGGACAGCGGGCGCATATCCCAGCGAACACGTGCTCTCGACAGCGCGCGCTTGCGCGGCGTAGCTCGGCCGCGCCCCGTTTAGACGAAGGAACGAAGTGCCCGAAACGGCAGTGCATCGGGATGCCCACAAATTTGTTAGCCCGTTGCATCGCCATCTCACGGCGGCTATGGCGCGCATAAACGCCACCATGTTCATGCTTCGAAGAACGCTATTCGATCCGGTGAATTCTACTCCAGTATGCCGCCAACGGACCACTCGTTCCCTGCGGCTCAGCTTCGTTGTCGCGCTCGCAACGCTCCCGCTCGCATGCGCGGGTGCTAACCAGAGCGGCAGCGCTCTCGGTGTTACGGGCAATGAACAGGGAGGTAGAGTTCCGTATACCGAGGGCGGCGTGCAAGCTGCAGGCGATGCCGCGCGCGCGCATTGCAGCCAGTTCGGAAAGAAGGCGCAGATTACGCAGATGCAACCGGCGGACGGTGGGGGTGGCACGATGGGATTTCAATGCCGCTGATGCCGTTGCCCCTCTCGTGCCAGCCCAGAATTCGCGAGTCATGGCTGCGTCGACAGAAAACGCACCAATTCTCCATCGAGGACGGCACAAGTGAGACAGCCGGTCATGTAAGCGCCGGTATCTACATTGATGCGGTTTGGCAGCAGTTCGGGCCTTTCAGCCGGCGTATGACCATGCACGACGATCTTGCCGAAATCGGCCCTACTCTGCAGAAACTGGTCGCGAATCCAGAGAAGATCTTCCTCCGTCTGACGCTCAAGCGGAATGCCCGGACGCACACCCGCATGGCAGATGAAATAGCGACCCACAAGCAGGGATATTCGAAGCGAAGAAATGAAGCTCAGGTGCTCTGGGGGAACGGCAGAGTGGAGTGACCGAGCTGCCTGCTCGTAGTCTTTTCCTATCATCAAGCCGCGGACGGGCACTCCGTAGGACACCAGTGTCTCCAGTCCTCCAAGCCGGCGCCAGTGCTCCGCCACCAACGGATCATTCAAAAAGGTTTCAAATAAAGCCTCATGGTTCCCTTTCAGCGGGATGTAGTCGCATGGAAAAGGATTGTTAATCAGACGTTCGAGCACCCCGCGTGAGTCATGGCCACGATCGATATAGTCGCCCACTGTTACGGCCAAGGCCTTCTGGCCGGGAATTTCTCTTAAATCCTGGCTAATCGCCTCTGCCATTCGATCGAGCAGATCAGAGCGGCCGTGAACATCGCCCACGACGTAGATTCGGTCAGGGATCGATGCCGAAGGGTGGGAAGTATTCAATGTTCTCAGCCAATCGCGATAATTGCGGTAAATACCTTAAGGCCCAATTAGGCCCTCGCTCCTATACATGCCTCATGCTGGAGCAGATACAAAGACACTGTGTGCGCATCGTCATAGGTGTGGCTTTTTTTCTGTTCGGATTCTTCATTACTGCGAATGCACTGACACTCACGGATCGCGAGATCGCCGTAGGATTGCTGGCCGGCTTTATCGGTGGGCTCACGATGCTGATTGCATTTCTGTGGCAGGAGCGCACCGCACGAGCAACCATGGCGCTCGTTCGCACTGCTGCTCCTTAAGGATTTCGGCCCCGCGACTATTGCTCGTATTTGAAGTGCTTGGAAAGTTTCAGACCTTGTGCCTGGTAGTTGGAACCGATGCCCTGACCGTACAATGTGGCGGGGCGCTTTAGCATTTTTTCAAACACCAGTCGCCCGACGATCTGTCCGTGCTCAAGGATAAACGGCACCTCGCGCGAGCGCACCTCCAGCACTGCCCGAGCACCACTCCCGCCCGCCGCGGCATAGCCAAATCCCGGATCAAAGAACCCGGCGTAGTGCACGCGGAATTCACCCATCAAGGGGTCGAACGGAACCATTTCGGCGGCATAGTCGGGCGGCACCTGCACCGCCTCTTTCGAGGCCAAGATGTAGAACTCGTCGGGGTCGAGGATTAGCGTCTTTTCTTTGCGCGCCTGGATTGGTTCCCAAAAATCGAGCACATGGTAGCGCGCTCGGCTTTCTACATCCACCACAGCCGTGTGACGCTTGGCGCGAAAGCCTACAGTCGGCGCGGTTTGCCCCATCGGCGGCTGGGACCCTGCAGGAAACCCGGAAAGATCGACGCTCACCACTATTCCTCCAGTAATATCGGCTGTGGCATCGACCGGCTGTTCAACCCCGTGCAGCGTGCGCAGGCTCGCAACATCGAGTCCTGCGCTGCCGCGGCGAAAGCGAATTTGCGACAACCGCGAGCCTCTCCGCACCAATATGGGAAAGGTACGTGGGCTGATTTCGGCATAGAGCGGGCCATGGTAGCCGGCCCCTACGCGGTCGAAGCCACGCGTCGCATCGGCGATCACACGCGTAAATACGTCGAGCCGTCCAGTCGAACTCTTCGGATTGGTGACTGCCTCAATGTCGTCCGGCAGCGCGAGTGCTTCAACCAGCGGCACAATGTAGACGCAACTCGTTTCCAGCACAGCTCCGTGCGCCAAGGAGATTTCGTGAAGCTTCCACTCGTCTATTCTTTGAGCCACGGTTGTGCGCGGCCCTGGCAGGAAGCTCGCGCGCACCCGATAGGCGATATCGCCCAGACGCAGATCGAGACTCGCGGGTTGAATCTGATCCTTTGCCAAGTCGGCCGACGGCTGAATGGCGCCCTGCTGCACCAAGGCGGCAATCATGCTGTCGGGCAATATGCCGTTTTGACCTGCAGCAAAGGCAACCGACAAGGCAATCCTCGAGGCGTTTGAAAATCCCTTAATCGATGGCTCTCTTGACGAAAAGATGCTCCCTCAAGTACAGCGTGGTTATCCCGTGGTCATTTGAGCCGGCCGGCTTGCAGCCACGTAAAAGAACTCGCTAAAAGGCCGGGCGCGTAATGAGCCCGGCGGACGCTTTTC
This sequence comes from Xanthobacteraceae bacterium, assembly GCA_036562835.1. Lineage (GTDB taxonomy): Bacteria > Pseudomonadota > Alphaproteobacteria > Rhizobiales > Xanthobacteraceae > VAZQ01. The sequence continues at coordinate 18,710 of DATCJI010000072.1, forward strand.
CGGCCGGGTTTTTTGCTGCGCAGGAGATGCCCATGCCCGCGTCCATGTCCGCAAGAAAGCGCTACCGCCCTGAGACGAACCTGATTCATGCCGGCACAATGCGTTCCGCCTTTGGCGAGACCTCGGAAGCGCTCTTTCTCACGCAGGGCTATGTGTACGAGAACGCGGCCAGCGCAGAAAAACGCTTCAAAAACGAAGAACCTGGGTACCAATATTCCCGGCTGTCAAATCCGACCGTCACCATGTTCGAGGAGCGCATGGCCGCCCTCGAAGGCGCAGAAGCGGCGCGCGCTACGGCTACCGGAATGGCCGCCGTCACAACAGCCCTGATGGGCCAAGTCAGAGCCGGCGATCACGTAATCGCCTCGCAGGCGCTGTTCGGCTCCTGTCAGTACATCGTAGAAGAGCACCTGCCACGCTACGGAGTGGCTTCGACCCTCGTGGAGGGCACGGATATGGACGCATGGCGCAACGCGGTGCGCCCCAATACAAAGACTTTCTTTCTCGAAACCCCTACGAATCCGACCCTCGACGTGATCGACATCAAGGGCGTTGCGGAAATAGCCCATGCCGCAAACGCAACCCTTGTGGTCGATAACGTCTTTTCCACGCCACTATTCCAAAGACCACTGCAGCTCGGTGCGGACTGCGTGGTGTATTCGGCAACGAAGCATATTGATGGCCAGGGCCGTTGCCTCGGCGGCGTCATTCTCGCATCGCGCAAATTCATCGAGGAGCACGTGCAGATGCTCATTCGCCAGACTGGACCTTCGCTCTCTCCGTTCAATGCCTGGGTACTGCTGAAGGGCCTGGAAACCCTCAGCGTGCGTGTGCGCCAGCAGACCGACACGGCCGCTGCAGTGGCCGTCGCGCTTGCGGAGCACCCGAAGATAAACCGCCTGATCTATCCGGGGCGGCCCGATCATCCGCAAGCCGATGTCGTGCGGCGCCAGATGCACGCCGGATCCACGCTGGTTGCTTTCGAGGTGAAAGGCGGGAAGGCGGCCGCCTTTCGATTTCAGAACGCGCTGAGGCTGGTTCATATCAGCAATAATCTTGGGGACGCAAAGAGTCTCATCACACATCCGGCTACGACAACACACCAGCGACTTACCCCTGCAGCGCGGGCGCAGCGTCGTATCAGCGACGGATTGCTGCGCCTCTCGTGCGGGCTCGAACATCCCGACGATATTGTCGACGATGTCCTCTCCGCGCTGGAGGCGGTTTGAGCTAAAGCTGACAATGTTCTGAGGTGGTCCTCACCATTGCGCCGGCATGGTCGGGCCGGCAGCCGTGGCGGTTGGCTGAGTTGCCGCTTGTCCGATCGCAATAGCCAGCGCCCTGGCCAGGCAGGCATAGCTCCAATCGTTCATGTGCAGGCCGTCAGCCGAGAGGAACGCCTGGAATGGGAGATGCTCAACGGAATACCAGTGCCGCATGAGGTCGAAGCGACGAAAGACAGCGACGTGTTCGCTCTTCGCCGTCGCTGCAATGAGCGACACCATGCCGTTACATCCGGCATGCGCCAGAACCTTCGGAGCGTACTGCGGATCGATCAGAACGACGTCAGCACCCGCACTCTTCAGCCGTTGCAAGCCTTCGTGCAGATAGCGCGCATGCGGCGGTACGGCCTTGTCATGCAGCACCGAATTTGTCCCGAGCTGCCACAGGACTAAATCGGGCTTCTCGGCAATCACCGCGCTGTCAAGCCGCGCCAACATATCCGTGATTTCTTCGCCGTTGACCCCACGGTTGAGCACGGCGAACTCATGGCCGGGGAACTGCCGCGACAACTCTTCCGCCAGCCTGCTTGGGTAGCTTGCTGCCGACGTGCTGGCCCCAGCCCCGTAGGTCGATGACGACCCGAGCGCCACGATCTTGATTGGGGCCCCCGCGGCCAGGCGGCGTGCCACCTGCGGCAAACGAAAAGTCAGCTGAGTCTGGTCGGGCGAGATGGTGCACATCGGCCCAGTTGTGTCGAATGTCGGAGTAGTTCGTACCGGAACAGCAACTCCGTCCGCCGGTTCTGCATGTGCGCCGCAGGCACTGATCATTGTACCAAGTGCAAGCGCGAACACGGCAACTCGTCGCGTCGGTATCACTCGTATCCCTTTCTCCAAAATCGCGCTGCTTTACTGAGAGGGCTTTTGCTCGACTGCGCCTAACCGAGCCGTATCTATGATCATTGTCGCAATTCCGCGCCCAAGGCAATCGTGAACCTGGGCCGCAAGCACGTTGTCCTTGCCTGTCGCATAAAGGTCGAACTGCCCCGTATCTGACCAGTGATGCATGATGCTGAGCCGATCGAACAAGGGGACCTCATGCTGCTGGGAAACAACCCGCATCGTATCGGCATAAGGTCCAAGCGCTATCATGGTCTCGGTACGAGGGCTGTACTGCATATTCATCAATATGGCGTCGACGCCGCTTTTCTGCAACGTTTCCAGGCCCTTATCGAGCGCTTCGCGAAACTCGTCGAGATCGACATTCCGCATCGCGTCAACCGTACCGCACTGCCATATCATCAGATCAGGTTTCTCGTCCGTTAACAATTTCGACATGCCAATTGCCAGATCTTCCGCGGTTTCGCGGCTTCTCACGACGGTCACCACTTTCACAGATGCGGACGGAAGCCGCTTCGTCAGGACGGCTTCGAGCCGCGCTGGATAAGCGGAGCGGGGCCCTTCCGGGCCGGCCAGGATGGACGATCCAGTACCCAGAACTGCGATCCTCAACCGGTGGTCTTGCAAAACGCTCGCATTGACGCGTTTGAGCTCATATGGGGACTCGAGCAAATAGCCCGGGATTTCGCAGCTGGGGGACTGCGCAAAGGCGACAACAGAGCACACCCACAGCAGGAGCGCCGCCGCAATTACTCTCGTCATACCTCCCCTCCGGCGAGATCGGCGTCGGGCGTCTTCTTTGGACGCGAGCCGGGATTGCGTGCTTCTGCCCTCTTATACCACGTTAACAGTCCCGCCGCGGCGGTCATGATAAAAATCCCTAATGCACTGGCGACGATCTGCATCCAGAACGCGCCGGAGATCTCGGTCATGGCAAAGTGTGCGGCAAACGAGAGGAATATGCCCAAACAAAAGATTTCGAGTGAATGTTGGCCGCAGGCAATCGGCGCCCAAAGAAGCCTGCTTTTGAGCGGCGGCCAATCCCGAGGAATAAATCGCATCACCACTACCGCGAGCGCGAGAAAATGTGCAAAGCGCAATACATCGAGGTTTACCTTGTCGATGGGATAGATAATCTCTTCCAGCCAGGATGGAACAAATTGCCCCGCATAGGGCACATACCAGGTGAAGGAGATGAAAAACGCGAAGGCCAGATATGCCATCGCAATCGCCAAGGTCAGCCGCGAACGCAGCACGGACGAGAGTCGCTGCGCGCCGCCGAGCGCGCACCAGGCGCCAAATACGAATAGGAGCTGCCAGGCAAAGGGATTAAAGAACCAGTGACCGCTTGGATAGCTCGGCAAATTCCAGTTGAAACGCCATGTCAGCGCGTACAGCAACACCGAAGCGCCTAGTGCAATTGTCGGTCGCGCTTGCAGCAGCCAAAGAATAGGCGGGAATAACAGCAGCAGAATAATGTACAGCGGCAGCACATCCATGTTCGCAGGCTTGAACTTGAGCAGCAGCGCTTGGATGATCGTGACATCGGGCTGCTTCAAGAAGTCAAGTATGTTCATCTCCTCGGCATAAAGCGGGTTCTCGAAGCGGGTCGCCACATAAACTATTTCGGCGAGGTAGATTGCAAATAGGAAGACGTGGGCCACGTAGATCTGCCAGGCGCGCCGCAAGATGTGGGCGCCAGCAACGATGAATCCGCGTTCACGCATCTCCTTTCCATAGACGAATGCGGCCGTGTAGCCCGAGACGAAAACAAATATTTCGGTCGCGTCGCTGAACCCGTAATTGCGGATCGTGATCCAGGCCACGATGTTCGAGGGGATGTGGTCCAGGAAGATCAGCCAAAGCGCGATGCCGCGAAACAGATCGAGCCTCAGATCGCGGGTGGTCGTTGTCGCAGGCCGAATCGTGGGAGCAATCTGGCGTGGCGTTTCGCCATCACCTAATTCTTGTGCTAGAGATTGTTCTCTGTGGCTCACGAACTACCTGCCAGCAATTCCCCCAACTGTATCCATTCTCCAGCAAAGCAGGCTAAAGTCACACTGGTCGCCGAGCTTGATGGAAGTCGCTCATGCGCGACGAAAAGCGCCCATACCGTGCGGTGACGCGCCAAATCGAAGTGCGTGTCGAGCCGCAGTTTCTGGCCGAGCGCTCCTCGCCCGAGAACGGCTACTATTTCTGGGCGTATACCATAACTCTTACCAATCTGGGGCGCGAGACGGTTCAGTTGAAGAGGCGCCATTGGCGCATCACGGACGCGCACGGCCGTCTTCAGGAAGTGCGCGGCGCAGGCGTTGTGGGCGAGGAACCGGTACTCAAACCGGGCGAGAATTTCGAGTATACGAGCGGCGTACCACTACCCACAGCCTCCGGGTTCATGAGTGGAACCTATGGAATGATCAACGCGAGTGGAGAGGAATTCGAAATTGAGGTCCCGGCGTTTTCACTGGATACGCCTCAGCGCGGACGCACGATCAACTAACCCCGCCATCTCGTTTGGTCGAGGACTGTCTCACTGAGGCGTGAGTTCCGCGGGTTGGAACACGTAGGTTGCGTTGCAGAACTCGCAGGTGACCGTAATCTTCCCATCCTGCACCATGTCGTCACGATCATGCGGCGAGAAACTTTGCAGCATCTGCTCGACATTTTTTCGCGAGCACGAACATTGCGCATGCAAATCCCTGCTGCGAAAAACGCGCACGCCGCGCTCATGAAACAGGCGGTACAACAGTTGTTCGGTTGAGATGTCCGGATCGAGCAGTTCTACATCTTGCACAGTGGCGACGAGCGATCTTGCTTCCACCCAGGCATCATCCTCGTGCGGCCTCTCGACCTCAAACCCAGCGGGCACATCGCCCGGATCGAGATCGGGCTGACGCGCGCGTTCCTCGCTGCGCGGGAGAAACTGTAATAAAAGGCCCCCTGCACGCCAGCGATGCCGCGCACCGCCCGCATCAGCGCGCATTTCCTCGGCCACAGCCAAACGCACCTGCGTCGGAATTTGTTCAGAGCGCAGAAAATACTCACGCGCAGCGTGTTCGAGGTCTTTGCCCTCGAGCGCAACAATGCCCTGATACCGCGCCGTGTCGGGTCCCTGATCGATGGTCATCGCAAGGTGCCCCTTCCCGAGCAAGGCACCAGCACCGCCGTGCCCTGCTGCCAGCGCAGCGCTGAGGCGGTTGGCATCGAAGCGAGCGCATCCCCGAACACGGCCGGGCGTACTGTAGTCGATGACCAGCATGCGTACCGGCCCATCGGTCTGCGTCTGCAGGATGAATCTGCCGTCGAACTTAAGCGTAGAGCCCAGTAGAACCGTGAGAACAATCGCCTCGCCCAAAAGCTTTGCCACGGGTGCCGGATAGCGGTCTTGGGAAAGAATGGTATCGATGGCCGGGCCGAAGCGGACGACGCGCCCGCGCAGCTCCAGGGCTTCCACACTGAATGGCAGAATGGTGTCATCCTCGGACGTGCTCGCCGGCGCACGGGTGGGGATTGCAGTCTCGGGGATGGCCATGATGCCTTATATAATGCCCAACGTTGCCAAACGTGAGCCGGTTGGCTCCGCTCGCGCCTATGTCCCGGCTGAGGCGCCGAGAACCGCTTGGTATGTCAAAACTTCAGCGCTCCAGGCGGGCCTGGAGACACCAAGCGAGAATGCCTTTTTGTGCGTGCAGCCGGTTTTCAGCTTCTTCGAAGACCAGCGATTGCGGCCCGTCAATCACCTCCGCAGTGACCTCGTGTCCGCGATGTGCCGGTAGACAATGCATGAAAATCGCATCAGGCTTCGCCCGTCTCATCAATTCGGTATTGACCTGGTACGGCCGCAGGAGATTGTGGCGGCGCTGACCGTCTTTGGCGCCCATCGAAATCCAAGTATCGGTGAGGACGCAGTCGGCACCGGTCACTGCCTCCTCCGGATCCGAGCCGACCTGCACGGTTGCGGCCGAGTGCGCGACCCACTGCATTAAGCCGTTGCTGGGGGCGAGCTCGGGAGGCGTCGCTACGCGCAGGCGAAACTCGAACCGATCCGCAGCGTGCATCCACGAAGCGAGGACATTGGTTGCGTCCCCAGTCCAAGCAACCGTCTTGCCCTGAATAGTCCCGCGATGCTCCTCGAATGTCATAACATCCGCCAGCACCTGACAGGGATGCGAACGACGCGTTAATCCATTTATTACCGGCACGCTGGCATGGCGCGCCAGCTCGATCAGAGCATCGTGATCGAGGGTCCGGATGACGATCGCGTCCACGTAGCGCGAAAGCACCTTTGCAGTGTCGGCGATGGTTTCGCCCCGGCCGAGCTGCATTTCCTGGCCGGTCAGCATAATAGTTCCACCACCGAGCTGACGCATGGCTACATCGAACGAAACGCGGGTGCGAGTGGAGGGCTTGTCGAAGATCATCGCCAGCGTCTTGCCCTCGAGCGCGTTCACGCCCGCAGCCCTGCGCGCCTTCATGGTGAGCCCGATAGAAAGCATGCCGCGCAGCTCACGCGCAGGCACGTCAATCAGATCCAGAAAATGGCGCGGCAACGACATTATCCTGTCGCCTGCTTACTTGGTTGCGGCAACTTGCGGGCCAGCCGATCGCATGCTGATTCGATACGCCGTGCCGCGTCCGTGACTTCCGCCTCTGTAATGATGAGCGGCGGTAACAAGCGAACAACATTGTCGCCAGCCGCGACCGTGATCAATTTCTGCGCGCGAAATTCGTCGACCAGCTCGCTGCTCGGTGCAACAGCGCGCAACCCGATGAGCAAGCCTTCACCGCGGATCTCCGCAATCACGCTTGGATAGCGATCCTGGATGGCCGCAAGCTTTTGTTTTAACACCAAGGCGTTGCGGCGAACCCGGTCGAGAAACCCCGGAGCAAGCACCACATCCAAAACTGCACTAGCCACGGTCATCGCCACCGGATTGCCTCCGAAGGTTGAACCGTGGGATCCCGCAATCATTCCTTTGCCTGCTTCCGCCGTCGCCAAACACGCCCCCAACGGGAAGCCGCCGCCCAGTGCCTTTGCCAAACCCATGATGTCGGGAGCAACACCGCAACGCTGATAGGCAAAAAGCTCGCCGGTTCGGCCGATGCCCGTTTGCACTTCGTCGAAAATGAGCAGGAGTCCCTTGTCGTGGCACAATTGCCGAAGGCCGCGCAGGAATTCCGGCGGCACCACGCGCACTCCGCCCTCTCCCATGATCGGCTCGATCAAAATCGCTGCCGTCTGCGGGCCTACGGCGGCTCTCGTCGCTTGCAAATCCGCAAACGGCACCTGGTCGAATCCGTCAACGACGGGACCGAAGCCGTCGAGATGCTTTTTTTGTCCCCCCGCAGCGAGCGTCGCCAGCGTCCGGCCGTGGAACGCGCCCTCGAAAGTTATAATTCGATATCGCCCGGGTTCCCCGCCTGCGGAATGATACTTCCGCGCCATCTTGATCGCGCACTCAATCGCCTCAGCCCCGGAATTGCAAAAGAAGCAAACATCCGCAAAGCTGAGCGCGCACAGCCGCTGTGCGAGCCGCTCGGCCTCGGGTATGCGGTAAAGATTTGAAACATGCCAAAGCTTGGTAGCCTGCTCGCCAATGGCGCGGACGAGGTCGGGATGTGCATGCCCAAGCGCATTGACCGCGACGCCGGATGTGAAATCCAGGTACCGGTCGCCATTGTCCGCGATCAGCCACGCGCCCTCGCCGCGCTCGAACGCGAGATCGACGCGCGCATAAGTCGGGAGCAGATGCCCCGAAGGTTTGTTGCCGTTCGGCAGGACCATCACGTGTGCAAATGAAATGTGCCGCCTCCATGGGGGCGGCACCACATCGCATTCTATTGCCGCACAATCAGCTGTCAACAGCGGCCAATTTGGCCGCGAGCCGATGCTGCACCGACGAGGGCACCTCATCGGCAGAATAGGTGTGGACGCATGATGCGTAGAACGGCGTAAGATGTGGACGCTAAGGCGAGCTCCGCTTGCGCCCGACTCTCGCCATATTATAGTTTCTGAATTGTCTTCACGACATTCCGTGCGGCGGACAAGTCAGCGTAAATCGGTATCAGGCGTTTGCGTCGGGCCAACCGGTCGTTGCCCAGACCCGTAGTAGGATTCTGTCCAGACTTTCGCTGCCGCAGCACTGCCGGGGAAAGCGACGCATGAGCTGGACTGATGATCGTGTCGAGATGCTGAAGAAGCTCTGGGCCGAAGGGCTTTCGGCGAGTCAAATTGCCGCAGAGCTAGGAGGCGTGACCCGCAATGCGGTCATCGGCAAGGTGCACCGTTTGGGCCTTGCGGGCCGGGCGAAATCACCGGGAACAGCTGCACCGCGGCCGCGCAAAGCGCGCGCGACCTCCCCCATGCTGCGTATTTCGCGACCAGCCGTGCGGGGAAACACCGCCCTTGCGCAACTCTACGAGACGGAGTTCGACCCGCAGCCGGACCTCGCGGACAATGTGATCCCGCTCGGCCAGCGGCGCACGCTCCTGGAACTCACCGAGGAGACCTGCCGCTGGCCGATTGGCGACCCGGGCACTCCGGAGTTCTTCTTCTGCGGCGGGCAGACGATCACCAGCCTGCCGTATTGCGCCCACCATTCGAGAATCGCTTACCAGCCCGCCAATTTGCGTCGGCGCAGCTAAGCTCATACATCCCGCTTTCGGTCGAGACCGCTCGGTTCGTGACGGCCGGAAACCGCTACGCGGCTGGATGGGCCACAATGAATGAAAAGGTTGTGAAGCTGCGGCGGAATTCCGCGCAACGCACCTCGCCTGCACCGAGACCGGGACGCGAGGAGGCCGAAGAAGCGGTCCGCACCCTTATTCGTTGGGCGGGCGACAACCCGAGCCGTGAAGGCCTCCAGGGTACGCCTGCGCGCGTTGTGCGCGCGTATGAGGAGTGGTTTGCAGGGAATTTCGAGGATCCAAGAGAATACCTGAAGCGAACCTTCGAGGAAGTTGCGGGATATGACGAGATTGTCCTACTGCGCGACATCCGGTTCGTCTCCCATTGCGAGCACCACATCGCGCCAATCATCGGGCGCGCTCATATCGGATATCTTCCGCGCGATCGCGTGGTCGGAATTTCCAAGCTCGTGCGGCTGGTGGAGGTCTACGCAAAACGGCTGCAGGTACAGGAAAAAATGACCGCTGAGATCGCCAAATGCCTCAATAGCGTCCTGCGGCCATTCGGCGTGGGCGTCGTGGTCGAAGCAGCGCATCAATGCATGACCACGCGCGGCGTGCACAAGCCAGATGTCACTATGGTGACCAGCTACATGCTCGGCTCGTTCCGCACGCGAGCTGAAACGCGGCACGAATTCTTATCTGCGATCAACCTGAGGGGAGGCGCGCACGCGCCCAACGCGGGTCCGTAGCTGCTCGCGTCCGTTACAACCTACTGCATAAAAGGAAGCCGCTGACTCGCCTGTTTGTGCTTGTCTGCTGCAGGACATTGTGCTCAGCCTGTCCGCAAAATCAACTCAGGCGGACTTATGCGCGCTTTTTCGTCAGTTAAAGCAGAACCCTCAACTAGGGTGCCGCTGAGCCGGCTAACGGCGGCCGAGCTCACGCAATCGATTGCTCGCGGCACAAAATCCGAGGACGTGGTGCGCGCCTGTCTTGAGCGCATCGATGATCGAGAAAAGCATGTCCATGCCTGGGCCTTTCTGGATCGCGAACACGCTCTGAAGCAGGCGCGGGCGCTGGATCGTAGTGGCCCGCGGGGTCAACCCCTTTTTGGCATCCCGATCGGTGTGAAGGACGTGATCGACACGGCCGACATGCCCACGCAAATGGGTTCTTCCCTCTACCAGGGCCACAGGTCTGGGAGCGATGCTGCATGTGTTGCGCTCGCGCGCGCCGCCGGTGCCATGATTCTTGGCAAGACCGTGACGTGTGAATTCGCCGGCATGAGCCCGGGCCCCACCACTAACCCTCACAATAAAGCCCATACACCCGGGGGCTCATCGAGCGGCTCAGCCGCTGCCGTAGCCGATTTCATGGTCCCACTAGCCTTAGGAACTCAGACCGGCGGGTCGGTGCTGCGGCCTGCCTCCTTCTGCGGCGTATTCGGTTTCAAACCAACCTTCGGGGCCTTCAATCGAAGGGGGATGTTTCCGGCGGCAGAAAGCCTCGACACGATCGGTGTCTTTGCCCGCTCGATCGCCGATATTGAAATCCTGAGTACGGTGCTCGAATTGGGCGCAGAAAGCCCGGCGGCACGCCTCGACCGCCGCCCGCGGATTGGGCTCTGCCGGACGCCCATGTGGGAAAAGGCTCAGCCGGAAACCGTGGCAGCCGTGGAGAATGCCGCAGAACAGCTTGAGCGCGCCGGGGCTCCCATCACACCTGTAACCCTGCCGGACAGTTTCGCTGAACTGCGCCACGCTGCGCGGGAGACCATCAACAATTATGAACGCGCCGGCGCCATGGCCCATGAATGGAATACAAATCCCGAATCCATCAGCCCTGTCCTTCGTAAACGAATAGAGATTGGATCGCGCATGCCGCGTTCGGAGTACCTGCAGGGCATAAGACTGGGAGAGGAATGCCGCGCAAAGCTGCCGCAGGTTTTTGCGGATTTCGACGCGCTGCTCGCGCCGTGCGTCAATGGGGAAGCCCCTCGGGGCCTACAGGCGACCGGCGATCCGTCGTTTCAAACAATCTGGACAATCCTGCACACGCCCTCGATTGCGTTACCGACCCATCGCGGCCCGCATGGCTTACCTGTGGGCATCCAGCTTGTCGCGCCGCGTTACGCCGATCGGCAACTCCTCGCCTGCGCGCAATGGGTGTGGGACATCGTCAGCCCAACGATTTGAAGTCCCTTGGCTCGGACCGTTTGACCACCCCCCGCGAATGGCCCTAGGTTGGCCGGGGCGTTTGGGGACAGGGCGAACTATGTCATTGATTTGGCGTTCTGTTTCAGCAGTCAGCATCCTGCTGTGGACCCTTCTCGCAAGCGCCAGCGCGCGTGAATTCCGCGTCGCGGATAACCAGGCAGAGGACTATCCAACCGTACAGGCCCTGCAATTCATGGCGCGCCTTGTGGAGGAACGCTCCGGCGGGCGTCATTGGCTGCGCGTGTTCCATTCCCGACGCCTCGGCGAGGAACAAGAAACAATCGAGCAGACACGAACAGGCGCAATCGACCTAGTGCGCACGAACGTGGCCCCGCTTGGCCGCCTCGCACCGACCGCAAACGTGCTCGCGCTCCCCTTCCTGTTTCGCTCGGCCGATCACCTGCACAACGTCGTCGATCAAAGTCTCGGCGACGGAATCCTTGCGTCCTTCGAGCGTCACGGTTTTGTCGGCTTGGCTTTCTATGATTCAGGAGCGCGATCGATTTACAACAGCGTCAGGCCGGTTCGCTCGCTCGCTGATTTGAAAGGCCTGCGCATTCGAGTGCAGCCATCGGAGGTGATGGTGCAAATGGTGCGGGCGCTGGGTGCCGAGCCAATCGAGCTCGCCTACGGACAGGTATTCACTGGCCTGTCCACAAAAGTGATCGATGGGGCAGAGAATAACTGGCCCTCATACGTCACCACCCAGCATTACAGGCTCGCGCCCTATTATTCATTGACCGAGCACTCAATGGCTCCCGAAGTGCTGCTCATGTCGCTGCGTGCCTGGGAAAGCCTGTCTGCCGATGATCAGATCATGTTTCGGCAGGCTGCGCGCGCATCAAGTGCACACATGCGACAGCTGTGGAGCGGACTGGAGCAGCAATCGCGCGAGCAGGCTCGCACGGCCGGAAACATGGTCGTCGACGTGGACAGAAAACCGTTTGCCGAGGCGATGTTGCCGCTCTATGCCAAAGCCCCGGTTGGCGATCAACAGCCCCTGATCGAACGCATTCGTCAGATTCAATGAGCTTGGACCTCGTAGCGCTGCGGGACGAGCCGTCCTCCTCCGCGCGGAGCCGAGCGGGGCGAAATTTCGATCTCGGCACGCAGAGCTTCGTTCGCGTACTGCCCATCAGTTGGCGCCTGCTTGCCATTGCGGCGCTTAATGCCGCGGTTGCTGCAATCCTTGCGCTGATCATCTGGAAGGGTGCCGATGTGCTCAGCGGCGCATGGGACGATGTGCGCAGGGTGCGAGAGTCAGACAAGCTCCTGGTGCAGCTGGGCAACGAGGCAGGCCGGCTCCAAAATCTGATTCACCGCTACATAAATCAGCCGAGCCATGAGCTCTTGACCGAGGTCCTCGGACTGCATGGACAGGTGCTGAGCACGCTGCGCAATCGAGGCGCTGTAGACCCGATTGTCTCGGCATATGCCGATGAGTTGCGCGCGGTTACCGAGCGCTTCCTGCATGGTTTCGGCGAAGTGCGCGAGCTGGTGAGCACGATCGCGCAGACATTTGAAAATGAGGTGCTAAAGCCCGCAAAGGACATGGCCGGCCTCTACGCAATCATCGAGGGTGCGATCGGCAGCCGCGAGGCTTTGCTGCTGCCGTCGCTCGGCAAATCGCGCGAAGCATTCACGGCGAGCCTGCTGGCGGCGAATGCCTATTATCTCTCGCTCTCCCCCGACGCCGCCGAGGATGCACGGGGCAACATAATGGCGGTTGAACAGGCGATCCCCGTGATGATGGATCTCGCGGACAGCAGCCTGCAGCGCACGGCGCTCGCCGCGCTTGCACAAAGAGCGGCGAGCTTCCGCGAGGGGCTGAAGAATCTCAGCGATCAGTTCACGGCCCGGAATAATCTGCTGAAAACCGCCATCGATGACAATCAGGCACGAATGATCGAGCTGATCAACCGCCTTTCTGCGCAAATGACGTTGCGCGAGCTTAAGGCCCAGGGCAGCTTTGATCGCACGCTGGCAAACCTTTATCAGAACGTTGCACTCGCCGCGATCGTGTTCCTCACGTTGATCGTGCTGGTCGCCTTCATCATCGCGCGCAGCATCATCTCGCCGCTGAAGCAGGTGATGACGGCGATGCAGGCGGTAATTTCCGAGAAATACAACGTCCCCATTCAAGGTACGCTTGCCCGCGATGAAATAGGCGCAATGGCTCGCGCACTCGCGGTATTTCGGCAGAATGCCCTCGCCAAACGCAAGACCGAGAACGAGCTACGCGCATCGAAGGAGCACGCCGAAAAAGCGCTTCAGGACCTGCGCGAGGCACAGCAAAATCTCATTGCCGCGGAGAAGCTGGCGGCGCTGGGCGGCCTCGTCGCCGGAGTAGCCCACGAGGTCAACAATCCAATCGGTATCAGCCTTACGGTGGCGTCGAGCTTCGCGCGACGATGCGATGACTTCAACAATGAAATGCAAGGTGGTCCTCTGCGGCGATCACGCCTCGAAGAGTTCGTGCAACTAAACCGCGACGCCGCCACTCAACTGGTATCCAACCTGCAGAGAGCGGGCGAGCTCGTGCAGTCATTCAAGCAGGTGGCGGTAGATCGCAGCCTTGCCGACCGCCGTCAGTTCGACTTGCGCGAATCAACGGATCAGATCGTCGCGAGTCTCCGTCCCGTGCTGAAGAAATCGCAGATTTCGCTGCGGGTTGATGTGCCCGTCGGCATCATCATGGACAGCTATCCTGGTTCGTATGGACAGGTGCTTACCAACCTGTTTCTCAACAGCGTTGTGCATGCGTTCCCGCAAGAACACAAAGGAAGCATTACCGTCGAGGCGCGCCAGGCCGGTGAACACGTCGACATCTATGTTTCGGACGATGGTATCGGCATGACGGAGGAGATCCAGCGTCGGGCTTTTGATCCATTCTTCACGACGCGCCGCAACGAGGGTGGCACCGGCCTCGGTCTGCACATCATCTTCAATCTGGTGACTCAGCAATTGGGTGGACGTTTGACGTTTGAATCGCGCCTCGGCTGGGGCACTCGGTTTCGCATCAGCATTCCCCGCATTGCGCCCGGCGTGTCGCCGGCCGTGGAAACCTCAATGCTCGCGCGTACCGCCAATGGCTGACGACGATCTCATCGAACTCATTGACGACCGCGGTGCTCCGCTGCCGACGCGCTCGGAGCGCTGCTGGAAAATTGCCATCATCGACGATGAACCGGCCGTGCACGAGGGAACGCGCTTTGCATTGCACGACTACCGCCTGAACGGACAGGGTCTGGAAATTCTTTCCGCCTATTCGGCTGCCGAGGGCCGGCAGCTGATGCGGAGCCACCCTGACATTGCCGTGGTGCTGCTCGATGTGATCATGGAGACCGATGTCGCCGGACTACAACTCGTGGAGTTTATCCGCAAGGACCTCAAGAACGACACTGTCCGCATCATCCTCCGTACCGGGCAACCCGGCCAGGCGCCCGAGCGCCGCGTCATCGTCGATTACGATATCAACGACTACAAGGCCAAGACCGAGCTCACCGCGGACAAGCTGTTCACCGCCCTGACCGCCGCGCTGCGCAGCTATCAGCAGCTGCAGCGAATGGTGGAAACCCGCCGCGGGCTGGAGATCATCATCGACGCCGCATCGACTCTGTTCGATCTCAAATCGATGCAGCGGCTGGCCGAAGGCGTGCTCACGCAAATCGCATGCCTCCTCAATGCCGACTGCGCAGGCATTCTCGTCCTGCGCGAGACGCAGAAAGCAGAGACGTTCTCGGTCCTTGCAGGATCCGGCTGCTACAGCCGTTTCGTCGGCACCGATGCATCAGAGATTCTCGACAACGAGCTTCGGGAGCTGGTGCACGAGGCATTTACACGCCGGCAGCATGAATTCTCCGCGCACCGCTCGGTCCTCTACATCAAGACCCTGAGCGGCCGCGAGGTCGTTGTGGTGCTGCAGGCGGCGCGCGAACTTTCCGGCACCGATCGGGCGCTGGTCGAGATTTTTTGCAGCCGCTTTTCCATCGCGTTCGATAACATGATGCTTTACGAGCAGCTTCAGCGGTCGAATGTCCGTCTCGAGGAGCGGGTGGCGGAACGCACGCACGATCTCACCACTGCGAATCGCCGGCTGGCTGCGCAATGGGCACGGCTGCGGCAGGCGAACACGTTCAAGAGCGAAATTCTCGGAACCGTTGCACACGACCTGAAGAATCCGCTCGGCGTGATTCTCGGTCGCACCGAGATTCTCAAGGAGATGGTGGCAGGCGCGGGAGCGCTCAACGATGGCATTGCCGCACAGCTGTCGCACATTCGCGATGCGGCCAATCGGCTGACTGAAATGGTCGACGACCTTGTTGCCGATGCCATGGCGGACGCCCTTGATATCACTGTTCGGCGCGAGCCCATTAACCTCGTAACGCTCGTCCAGGAGGTCGCCGAGACAAACCGGCCGCTCGCTGCCAAAAAGGGACAAAATATCGCGGTGCGTGCCGCGGGAGATCAAATCGCTCTGTGCGATTCCGATCGCGTACGCGAGGCGATCGACAACCTCGTCAGCAACGCCATCAAGTACAGCCCCATTGGCGGGCCCATTGACATATTGGTGACACAAGAGGACCAGAACATCGTCATCCAGGTTGCGGACAGGGGGGCAGGTCTTTCCCCGGAAGATATCTCGCGGTTGTTTGGACGTTTTCAGCGGCTTTCGGCAAAACCGACGGCGGGCGAGACATCGACCGGCCTGGGACTTTCCATCGTCAAGCGCATCGTCGATTTGCACGCAGGGCAGATCACGGTCGACAGTCCCGGTCCCGGGCGGGGCGCGACATTCAAAATGAAGCTGCCGGTTACATGAGCCAAGCTGCCCACATCGCAGTTGTCGACGATGAACAGCCGGCCCGCGAGATGGTCGGAGACTATCTGCGCATGCACGGTTTTGAGGTCACGTTGTGCGATGGCGGCAAGAGTCTGCGCCAGTGCCTTGCCAGGCAGCAACCCGACCTGATCGTTCTTGATCTGAACATGCCCGAGGAGGATGGATTATCCATCATTCGCGATCTCAAGCAGCGGGTCAGCGTGCCCATCATCATGCTCACCGCTACCGCGAGCGCGATCGATCGCGTCGTGGGCCTCGAGCTCGGCGCCGATGACTACCTCGCAAAACCCTGCGAGTTGCGCGAGCTGCTCGCACGCATTCGTTCGGTTTTGCGCAGGAGCATTGCCATCCAAGCTCCAAGCGTCCCGGCCGTCACTGCGCCGCTTGCCGCGCCAGCGGCGGTCCGGGTGCGCTTTGGAACCAAATGGCTCGACCACGACGCCCAGGCATTGCGCGACGACGAGGGCAATGAGCATCCGCTCACGGCGTCCGAATACGGCCTCCTCAAGGTATTCGCCGCAAATCCCAAGCGGGTGCTCTCACGCGATCGGCTCCTGCAGCTTGCCAATGCGCGCGACGCCGAAGCCTTCGACCGCGCCATTGACCTGCGGATCATGCGCCTTCGGCGGAAGATCGAGCCCGATCCGGCTCGCCCATCCGTCATTCGCACAGTCAGGGGCGGGGGCTACTTGTTCTCGCCTACGAGTGAAACGAGTTTGATGGACTGAACATAAAAGCCTCTGTCCACGAAACAATTATCCATACTATAATACCATTTGTGGCGTTTCTACATCAGGCAAGAAACAATTTGCCCCGTCACGAAACCATTTTGCCCCGCCGACGTAACATGTGTGCAACAGCGGTTTGCTAAAAATTCCACCTAAGGGCGTTTAAGGGCCTGTTGAAAACAGGGGATCGTTATGCAAACCGGATTTGCGTTGCGCGAGGCCGCGCAACGGCCGTTTCGGCCAGCCGTTCAGGACAGCTCGGATGAGGCACTGCTTGCGCTTATCGCCAAGGGCGACAAGCGCGCCATGCAGGTGCTTTATGCGCGGCACAACGTACGGGTGTACCGCTTTATAGTACGCATGACCGGGAATACCTCGCTGGCTGAAGACCTGGTCAGCGAAGTGTTTCTCGATGCATGGCGGCAGGCGGACACTTTCGAATCCAAGTCGCAGGTTTCCACCTGGTTACTGGCGATTGCCCGCTACAAGGCGCTCTCCGCATTGCGGCGCCGGACCGACGAGCATCTCGACGATCAGATGGCGGCGGCAATCGAGGACACGGCTGACAACCCGGAGACAGTGGTCGGCACCAAGAACCGCAATAACATCATTCAGAAATGCCTCACGCAGCTGTCGCCCGCGCATCGCGAAGTGATCGATCTCGTCTATTATCACGAGAAGTCGGTTGAGGAAGTCGCGCAAATCGTGGGCGTTCCGGCGGCCACGGTGAAGACGCGGATGTTCTACGCACGGAGCAAGATGGCCGACCTTCTCAGGCACGCAGGCGTGAGCTCGCTCTGACGCGCGCACCAATTCTCGGTTAAATGTCCATGACAAGGCTCGCGGGCCGGCATTTAGATGCCGGCCCGCAATAATTTTGCTTTCTCCGATCGGAGCATCAAAATTGTTGCCGCGCCGATGATTGCCTGCGCAGGCGGAGACTGACGTGCCCGCGACGACCTTGCCGCGTCCGGATCGCTTTTTACTGGCCGGAGTGATGGGCTGGCCGGTCATGCACTCGCGTTCCCCCACATTGCATAATTACTGGTTTGCGCACTACGGGCTCACCGGCACCTATGTCCCGCTTGCCATCGCACCCGACCGCCTGAGGGCAGCGCTGCGCGCGCTTCCCGCGCTTGGTTTTTCCGGCTGCAACCTGACTATTCCGCACAAACAGGCGGCGCTCGCAATCGTCGACAGGCTCGACCCGCTCGCGCAACGCATCGGCGCGGTGAACTGCATTGTGGTTGCATCGGATGGATCGCTCGAAGGCTATAACTTTGATGCGTTCGGCTTTATCGAGAGCATCCGCGAGGCGCAGCCTGGCTGGCGCGCAGATTGTGGCGCTGCCGTATTGATCGGCGCCGGAGGCGCTGCGCGCGCGGTGTTGGTCGGCTTGCTTGAGCAAGGTGCGCGCGAGATCAGGCTCATCAATCGCACGCGCGCGCGCGCAACTGCGCTCGCGGGGGCTACGGGCGGCCCGGTGACGGTATTCGCCTGGGAAGAGCGAAATCCGGCATTGGCGGGCGCTGCGACGGTCGTCAACGCCACGAACCTTGGAATGTCCGGCGAACCGGGTTTGGACATCTCTTTGGAGAAGCTGCCGCAAAACGCACTGGTTTGCGACATTGTCTATGTCCCGCGCGAAACCGGGTTGCTGAAAGAGGCGCGGTTGCGTGGGAATCCCACGGTAAATGGTCTGGGCATGCTGCTGCATCAGGCGCGCCCCGCCTTCCATGCCTGGTTTGGGGTGATGCCGTCGGTGAGCCCTGAGCTGCGCGCGCTGGTTGAATCAACGCTCTGAAACGGCGCTCACTGCCCCGCTTGCTCGGCGCCGCGCGGTTCAAACTCGGCGAGCTCGGCCCCCTCCTCCACAAAGTCCCCTGCCGCGCACTTGAATGCGACCAGACGG
Source organism: Xanthobacteraceae bacterium (assembly GCA_036562835.1). Lineage (GTDB taxonomy): Bacteria > Pseudomonadota > Alphaproteobacteria > Rhizobiales > Xanthobacteraceae > VAZQ01. The sequence continues at coordinate 37,162 of DATCJI010000072.1, forward strand.
CCCTGACCGGGCGCCCGCAGTGTGTGCTCCATCTTCATGGCCTCGAGCACCAGCACCGGCGCTCCTGCAGAGAGCTGCGCCCCCGGTTCGGCAAGAATCCGGATCACCGTGCCCGGCATGGGCGCAGTGATGCGGCCTTCCTCCGCCACAGCGCGCAGCTCGGCAGCGAATGGGTCAACCCAGTGCAGCTTCAATCGCCCTCGCTGGGTGGTGAGCTCAACATCGCGGCCAGCGAAGGTTGCACCATACGTTTCCCTTAGATCACCCAGTGCCACATCGAGCTTCCCCGCTTCGCGCGAGCTGAACTCGATCGGCTGGGCTTGCCCTGCAGTTTCCACATGCATCCCATGGCGGCCGTATCGCAGAACGGCGGAGAGGCGCTGCGCCCCAGACGCGAAATTGAACGTTCTCGTACGCGGTCCTGCGAGCATCCAGCCGTCGGTTCTGTCCCAGGGCGACGGACGCTTCGTCTGCGCGTGCTGTTCGCGCTCGCGCAACACGATTGCAGCCACCCCGCCGGCCAGTTCGAGCGCTGTGAGTGGATGCTGTGGATTTACCAGATTAGGCAGCTCGCGTTCGATGAACGCCGTATCCATTTCTCCCCGGATAACCTGAGGATGCTGCAGCAGCGCGCGGAGGAACGGCAGATTCGTCCCCACCCCCTCAATCTCGAATTGGTCGAGGGCGTCGACCATGCGCGTCAGCGCTCCCGGACGGTCTTCACCAAGCACAATCAGCTTGGCCAGCAATGCGTCGTAGTAGGGCAGCACCGGATCACCCGCACGAAACCCGCCGTCCACGCGAATGCCGGCGCCGGTTGGTTCACGCCAGGTGCGGATGACGCCAGTGGACGGCAGGAACCCTTTGCGCGCATCCTCGGCGTAAATGCGCGCCTCGATCGCGTGGCCGTTGGCTTTGATCTCGTCCTGCGAGAATGGGAGCTTTTCGCCTGCGGCAACGCGCAATTGCAGCTCGACCAGGTCAAGTCCGAGAATCATCTCGGTGACCGGATGCTCGACCTGCAGGCGCGTATTCATTTCAATGAAATAGAACCCGGAAGCATCGGCAACGAACTCGACCGTGCCCGCATTGCAATAGGCTACCGCATGCGCCGCCGCTCGGGCGGCGGCCGAAATTTGCACGCGTTGCTCTGGTGTGATGACGATCGAGGGAGCCTCCTCGACCACTTTTTGGTGCCGGCGCTGCAGCGTGCATTCACGCTCGAACAGCGAGACGATATTGCCGAAAGTATCGCCGAGTATTTGCACTTCGATGTGCCGGGGTTTCTCGATGAACTTTTCCAGCAAGATCTGGTCGTCCCCGAACGCAGCGAGAGCTTCACGCTTGGCACTCGCGAGCGCTTCGGCAAATTCATGCGCGCTGGAAACGAGGCGCATGCCGCGCCCGCCGCCGCCCGCGGAAGCCTTGATCAGCACGGGATATCCTATGCGGGCAGCGGCCTCTGCGAGGGTGCCCTCGTCCTGCCGCTGGCCTTGAGAGCCCGGCACGACCGGCACGCCAGACTTCTCGACCAGCGCCTTTGCTTCTGTCTTCGACCCCATGCGCCGAATGGTCTCCGCAGCGGGCCCGACGAAAACCAAACCCCCGCGCGCGCAAGCCGCCGCAAACTCTGCACTTTCAGAAAGGAATCCGTAGCCCGGATGAACCGCCTCGGCGCGCGTCGCATGGGCCGCCTCGATGATGGATTCGATCCGCAAATAGCTGTCCTTGGCGGTCGCCGGGCCTATGCGTATGGCCTCATCGGCGAGCGCCACATGCTGTGCGTTACGATCCGCGTCGGAAAAGACCGCAATGGTATGCAGTCCCATGCGCTTGGCCGTGCGCTCAATCCGACAGGCGATTTCTCCGCGATTGGCGATCAGCAGCCGCTGGAAGGGTAAAACCGACATCACATCCGGAATATGCCGAACCGCGGCGGGCCGGGCGGCGGACCGTTGACTCCAACGGCGAGTGCAAGCGCAAGCACCATGCGCGTGTCAGCAGGGTCGATGATACCGTCATCCCAGATTCGAGCCGTGGCATAATACGGGTGGCCCTGCTGCTCGTATTGGTCACGGATGGGCGTCTTGAACGCTGCGTCGTCAGCTTCGGTCCAGGTGCCGCCCTTCGCCTCGACCGCTTCCCGGCGCAGCAGGCCGAGCACGCTTGCCGCCTGCTCGCCGCCCATCACCGAGATGCGCGCATTCGGCCACATCCATAAGAATCGCGGCCCATAGGCGCGCCCACACATGCCGTAATTACCGGCGCCGAACGAGCCGCCGATGATGACTGTAAATTTCGGTACGCTCGCGCAGGCAACTGCAGTCACGAGCTTAGCGCCGTCCTTGGCGATGCCGCCGGATTCGTATTTCCGCCCGACCATGAAGCCGGTGATATTCTGCAAGAAGACCAGCGGAATGCCGCGCTGAGAGCAGAGCTCCATGAAATGCGCACCTTTCAGCGCCGATTCGGAAAACAGGATGCCGTTATTGGCGAGAATGCCGATGG
>DATCJI010000098.1:0-3092 GCA_036562835.1 Xanthobacteraceae bacterium
CGGGCCCCACGACGACGTGCAGGCGCATATGTGGTTCAATCTTGCTGCGGCGCGCTTTCCGCCTTCGGATATTCTCAGCCGCAGCGCAGCCATCAAAAACCGCGATACGCTTGCGGGCAGGATGACGCCCGATCAGATCGCGCAGGCGCAGAGGCTCGCGCGCGAGTGGCAGCCGAACTCGGGAGGTTAATCCGCAAGCATGGCCACGGCGCGGATCGGGCTGCCGGTGCCGCCCCTGATCTTGAGCGGGAAGCCGATGAACTTGAAGCGGCCCTTGCCGACGAGCTGCTGCATTCCGACGAGCCCCTCGACGTGCGTAAAGCCCATGTCGCGGCAGACGTGATGGACCTCGAAATTGTTGCGGCCCGGTCGGCCCGGGCTCACGCCTTCGACCCCGAACATCTTGATCTTCTTGCGGCCGAGCCAGCTGGCGGATTCCTTCGTCAGCCCCGGGAAGTCCGTCAGATACCCCTCCGTCCCGTAGCAGCGTCGATGAAAATCCATGTGCAGCAGCACCATGTCGTTCGGCTGGATCTTGATGCCGGCGGCCGCTTCCGCCTGTTCGAGATCCGAAATTGAGACGTCTGACTTGAGCGGCTTGTGGGAGAGATCGAGGCAGACCGCATCGAGAAAAAAATCCTCGAGCGGCATCTCATCGATGCTGCGGGCGCCTTTGCGCGCGTCGAAATGAAGGGGCGCGTCCACGTGCGTGCCCGCATGGTCGCCCAGCGCCAGCGACATGGTGGCGGAAGAGAATTTGTAGCCTTCGGCCTCGCGCACCTCGTCATGCGTGCTGTAGGTGGTGATGATAATGGCAGGATGGTTCGGCAGGCGCGGCATTTTGTGAAATATCTCGCGGCTCAGGTCGATGAATTTCACCGGTTTCTCCGTTTATGCGCGCCCAGCGGCGCTCGGGCCTGGAACATACGTCAGGGCATCTCGTTTGTAGGGCGGGAATATTCGCGCGGCGAGGATGTGTTTTTGACGGAGGCTGCAGATGGGAACCATCCTACTCATCATCCTGGTTCTGCTCGTGATCGGCGCCCTGCCGACCTGGCCATATAGCTCGGGCTGGGGCGTGTATCCCTCGGGTGGGCTTGGTGTCATTCTGGTGATCGTGCTCATTCTCGTTCTGATGGGCAGGGTGTAAACGGAGGATTAGCGGCGCGCCTTGGCGCCCCGCATCGGCTGGCGCTCAGCCAGCCAGATTCCACCGATCACCAGTGCGAGCGCGAGTGCATGAAAGCCGGCAAAGCGCTCGTGCAACAAGACGATGGCGAACACTGCCGCAAGCACCGGGACGAGATTGAGGTAGATGCCTGCTCGACCGGGACCGACGAGATCGACAGCGCGCATGTAAAAGATCTGCGCCACGAACGAGGGGAAGATCGCGATGAAGGCCGTCACCAGCAGGCCCTGAACTGTCGGCATCCACAACCCGGTGGTGACTGCTTCGATGCCAATCAGCGGGATTGAGCTCGCCGCGGCGATCAGAGCAAGCAGCGTGAAGAAAGCGGTCCCGTCCATGGACGGCCGATCGCGGAGCGCGACGGTATAGAAGGCGTAGCACATCGAGGCGGCGATCATCGCGAGCGCCCCTCTGTTGAAGTGCAGGTTCAGGACGGCGAGCGGATTTCCATGCGCGGCTACGAGGAGGACGCCAAGAAACGTGATGAACGCGCCAACAACCTGCAACGCGCTCGGCATCGTGCGATGGGCCAGGAAGGCGCCCGCCAACACGAAAATAGGTAACGCGCCCTGCAGGATGCTGAGGTCGACCGCGGTCGCGTAATATGCGGCGTAATAGTAGAGGGCATTGAAGCCGGTGAAGCCCAGAAGTGCCATGAGCACGATGCTGAGCATCTGATGCCGGACCTGCGGCCACTGCATGCGCACATGCCGCCCGTAAATCGGCCAGAGGATGCCAAGCACGATTACCCAGCGCGCGAATACGAGCGTGAGCGGCGATATCTGATCGACCGCGAGCCGGGCGGCAATGATGTTTGCGGCCCAGAAGATGGCGCTGAGAACAAGCAGCAGCCGCGGCCAGCGATAAAGGCCATCAAGCAGGCGCATCAAACCGGCTCAGGCCTGACACACGCATGGCTTTGTACTAGCATTCGCGGCGCACATACCGGCAGCTAACAGCAGGGGAAAGGACCATGTCGCGCATTTGCAGCCTCGCAACGGCCGTGCTCGCGCTTGCCACCGCGACTGCGTCCGCGCAGTCGGAGAAGCCACAGTTCGAGACGCGAAAGGTCGACGGCACCGAGAACGTCTACATCTATCGGTATGCGAATCACCAGTCGATGTTCGTTGTCAGCCGTGACGGTGTGATCGCGACGGATCCAATCGGACTCGCGCGCCCGCAAGCCGTCACGGCTTACATTGCGGAGATCAAGAAGGTTACCGACAAACCGGTGAAATACGTCATCTACAGCCATCATCATTACGACCACATCGCTGGCGGTAAGCCTTTCAAGGCTCTCGGCGCGACATTCGTGGCGCACGAGAATGTCAAGAAACGTCTCGCGCCGCTGGGCGATCCGGACACCGTGCTGCCCGATCACACAGTAAGCAATGCCGGCGATGTCGTTTCTCTCGGCGAGACACGGGTTGAGCTCACATATGTGGGCCGCAACCACTCGGACAGCTCGCTGGTCATGCGGCTGCCCAAGGAAAAGATAATTTTCGCGGTCGATTTCCTGCCGGTCAGCCGCTTCCCCGCGCTCGCCATGATCGATGCCTATCCGCTCGAATGGGAGGACTCCATCAAGAAGGTTCTCGCCATGGATTGGCAGCGTCTCATCCCGGGACATCCGGATTCAAACGGAAGACTGGGCACGAAGGAGGACGCGCAGGCCTTTCTCACGCTGCTGCAGGATGCCTCCGCGCAGGTGAAGGCTGACGCGCGAGCCGGCAAGTGCTGGCAGCAGGAGGAGAAGGAGTTCACGCTCGCGAAATATGCCAGCTGGCAGGACTATGAGTTTGGCCGAAGCTACGTTGCCCGCCGCTACTGCGCATTGTGGGGCCGCGGCACCGAGTAGCGTGACGCACGGCGGAACAGCGCCCTGATGGGAGCTTACGCTGTG
>DATCJI010000105.1:0-7802 GCA_036562835.1 Xanthobacteraceae bacterium
TGGCCGGGGAGCGCCCGCACGATCCCGTCAATCACCACGCGATCTTTGGGCTCAAGAACGCTCTCGATCACACGCAAGTCGCCCTGGCGAACTCCGAGAGTCACCTTGCGCTGCTCAACCACATTGTCATTGCCCACGACGAGCACGTAACGACCGCCCTGATCACTGCCCAGCGCGGCGTCGGGGATAAGCAGCGCATTCTGCTGCTCCTCAGGGATGCGCACGCGAACGAAAAAACCCGGCAACAGCGCACGGTGCGCATTGGCGAAAATGGCGCGCGCGGCGAGCGTGCCGGTTCCCTGGGTCACGGTGGGGGAGGCGTAATCAAGAGTCCCTTTGTGCGGGTATCCCTGTTCATTCTGCAGGCCAACCTCCACGGGTACCTGCTTGAGGTCGTGCGGCGTGAGCCCGCGCTCTCGCATCTCTCCTCTTATGCGCAGCACGTCCTGCTCGCTCACGTTGAAATTCACGTAGATTGGATCCGTGGAAACGATGGTTGCGAGCTGGGTCGGGCCGTTGACGCCGACCAGCTCTCCGATCGAGACCAGCCGCGCCGTGACGATGCCACCGAACGGAGCCTTGACCTGCGTGTAGCCGAGATTGATGCGGGCCTGGGCGGTGTCCACCTGCGCCTGCTTGAGCTTGGCGCGAGCCGAATCGCGATTGGCGAGCGCGTTATCGAGAGCGGCTTTTGAGGCCACTTGCCGGCCGGCCAGCTCGACCTGCCGATCGTATTCCGCCTGCGTCTGGATCAGCGTGGCTTGCGCGCCGGCTTCCGCCGCCTGCGCCTGCTCGAGCTTGAGTTGATAGGGTTCGGGCTCGATGACGAACAGCGTGCTGCCCGCTTTCACCTCGTCCCCGTCGCGGTATTCGATCTTTTCAAGAAAACCCTGGACGCGGGCGACCAGATTGACCGTGTTCACAGCAGCCGTGTTGCCGGTCGTTTCCAGATAACGCGTCACCTCTTGCTGCACCGGCATCGCGACACTGACCTGCGGCGGCGGCGGCGCGACATAGCGATTTTCCTGACCGCACGCCGCCAGCATGCAGGCGCTGATGCAGAACGCCGCAGATATGCTGATGCAGAACGCCGCAGATATGAAGGATCGGTGCGTCGGCTCGGAATGAGCGGAATACATCGCCACCAAGGTCCAGCAAGGAGTGGACTAGAATCGTGCCTTTGCGGCTCGTTGGCAAGCAATCGCGCAGGCCTAAACACAACCGGCGCCCGAAGGCGCCGGCTGCTCCCCTTCCCCCGTATTCCCCCTCAGGAACTCGTATTGAGCACGGTCACTGCGCGCCGATTCTGCGACCAGCAGGAAATATCGTTGCATACCGCGACGGGCCGCTCCTTGCCGTACGAGATCGTGCGCATGCGCTGTGCGCTGACCCCGTGCGAGCTAAGATAGTCACGTACGGTCTGGGCGCGCCGGGCGCCGAGCGCGATGTTGTATTCGCGCGTGCCGCGCTCGTCGGCGTGACCTTCGATGGTAAAAGTGTACTGCGAATAGTGCTGCAGCCATTGCGCCTGCTTGTCGAGGGTCGCAACCGACTGTGCCGTGAGCTCGGTCGAATCCGATTCGAAGAAGACGCGATCGCCGACATTCACGACGAAATCTTGCTGACTGCCCGGCGGAGCAGTTCCCGCGCGCGCCGGATCGGTTGGCGTATTCGCGCAGCCTGCAGCGGCGAGCAGCAACAATGAGATGGCGGCAAACGTCACGCCCCGAAATGCACAGACACCAGGATTCGTCATTTCCGGCGCCTCCAATAAACGCCCCATGTACCGGACATGCCGCAGGTCTATCAGGTGGTTGGTTAAGCCAAGGTTCTTGGCAACCTTGATGGAATGTTGCTCCGTTTCGACAAAAGCAGGATTAAACCGAAACCCCCGCGCATGGTTAATGGCCCATGAATGCGGCGTCTTGTAGGCCCGCAAAGTTCGATCTTTCGGGTAACAATCGATCTTACTGCAGCAGGGGCGACCATGACGGATCTGACGCGTAGCTCGGCGTGCGCAGCGACTGCTCGTTGCGGCCGGTCACGTCGACAGTATAGAGCGAAGGACCCGCGTTGCCGCCAGGATCGCGGAAGAACATGATCACCCGCCCATTGGGCGCCCAAGTGGGCCCTTCGTTGTGATAACCCTCGGTGAGGATGCGCTCGCCCGAGCCGTCGCTCCGCATGATGCCGATTGCGAATTTTCCCTCGGTTTGTTTCGTGAAAGCGATGTAATCGCCGCGCGGTGACCACACCGGCGTGGAATAGGCGCCATCACCGAAGCTTATGCGCTGCGCCTGCCCGCCATTGGCCGCCATGACATAGATCTGCTGCTTGCCGCCGCGATCTGATTCGAAGCAGATCTGCGTGCCGTCAGGAGAGTAAGAAGGCGCGGTGTCGATCACCTGTGTGTCGGTCAATCGTGTCGTGGCCTTGGAGCGCAAATCCATCACGAACAGGTTGGAATTGCCGCCATGCTGCAGGCTGAAGATGACGCGCTGACTGTCGGGGGAAAAGCGCGGACTGAAACTCATACCCGGAAAATTGCTGACGATCTCGCGTTGAAGTGTCTCGATGTTCATCAGATAAACTTTGGGGTCGCCCTGCCCGTACGACATGTAGGTGATGGTATCGGCGGACGATGAGAAACGTGGCGTGAGGACAAGCTCGTCGCCGCGTGTGAGGTAGCGCAGGTTCGCGCCGTCCTGATCCATTAGAGCGAGGCGCTTGATACGACGCTCCTTCGGCCCTGATTCATCGACGAACACGACGCGGCTGTCGAAATATCCCTTTTCACCCGTCATCTTCTCGTAGATTGCGTCGGAGATCATGTGCGCGATGCGGCGCCAGTTTTGCGCAGTGGTCGTGTAGCGCTGCCCATGCAGCTGCGCTCCGGCGAACACGTCCCACAGCCGAAACTCGGCATTGAGCCGGTTATCCGCCTGCGTAACGCGGCCCGTGACCAATGCCTGCGCATTTATCTGTCGCCAGTCGGCAAAGCGGGGCAGCGTGTCGGGGTTGGCGATTTTCTCAAGGAACACAGAGGGATCGATGGGCGCAAACAGACCGGAGCGCTGCAGGTTCGACGAGATGATCTGCGTGAGATTGCGCCCTGCGGCCGCGTCCTGTGTGGCCACGGAAACGAAATCCGGGACGGCAATGGGTACGGGCTGCACGTTGCCCTGCGTGACGTCGAGCTTGAGCACGGCGCCGGCGCGCCGAACTGAAAGTCCGGCCATCATGCCAAGCGCGGCCGCGCCCCCCATCATGATTCCGCGCCTGCTCAGGTGTTGTGTTGTCGGACGAAATACGGTCATGGCCTCTTATTTTCTCTGTTTGCTCTTCAAGGTTCTTTTGTTCTGAACTCACGATCTCACATGAGCATCATGGAGCGGGGATCGAAGGTAATTTCGATGTCCTTCCATTGCTCGTAGTGCTCGGGCCGCAGCATGGTGTAGGGCTGACCGCGGTACAGCGCGCGAACGGCCGCGTCGCGTGCGGCATGAAACAGGGGCGAGCTGCCGCTGTTGAGCACCTGGGGTTGGGACGCGAGAGTGCCGTCGGATTTAAGTCGGACGCGCACCAGGACCACGAGCTCTTGCGGGTCTCTTGCGCCGGCCGGCAGGCTCCACAGTTGCGCGAGTCGCGCGCGCAATGCGTCGAGCTCGCTCATTGAAAGCTGACTCGATCTGCCCGTTGCGGTGCCGAGGGATGGAGACGAGTTGAGCGTTTCGCCCGCTGCGGCGACTCGCGTCGGATCGCGCTTGTCGAGCAGCGCCTCGACTTGTTTGGGATCGAATTTCGGCGCCGGCGGCTTCTTCGGTGCCGGCCTCGGCTCGGGTTTGGCCTCGACTTTTTTCGGTTCCTGCTTGCTCTCCTCCTTCGCAAGCTTTTCCGCAATCGGATCGGACTTTGCCTCGGCCACCTTCTTTTCGGGCTTCGCTTCTTTGTCGGCCTGCGCGTCCGCCCCGCCGGTCTCGCGCGCCGCTTTCACCTCCTTCTTCTCGACCACCTTGGCGGTTGCGTCCTCGACGGGCTTCGGCTCGGCAATTTTTTCGACAAGGGGTTTCGGGGTTTCCGCTTGCGGAGCATCCTTGCTGCCGGCCGTGATCTGGGTGAGGTCGCTCGCGGTGATTAAACCTACTGGCAAGGCCTGCGACAAAGCAGGAGCCGGCAAAGGCCGTGCGGTCAAAGACCACACGCTCCACAGCAGCACGGCTGCGTGCGCGATTGCTGAAACGATGTACGGCTTCCGCATGCTGCCCACGGCGGCGGTCAGGCTCCTTGCTCAACTTCCGTAAGCAGCAGCACGTTGCGGAATCCCGCCTCGTTAAGGCGCCCGAGCACGCGGGCAGCGACGCCGTATTTGACGTCCTTGTCGCCCCTGAACACGATGGCCTCGTTCGTTCCCGCACCGGCCGCGGTAAGCGTGGTGAGCTTCTTCACCAGATCCTCAATTCTGATCTCGGAGTTCTGCAGATAGATCTGTCCCTGGGAGTTCACGGAAATGATCAGCGGTTCCTTGTTTACGTCGGTGCTCTTCGCGCGGCTTTGCGCGAGGTTGATGGGCACGCCCACTGTGAGCAGCGGCGCCGACACCATGAAAATGATGAGCAACACCAGCATGACGTCCACCATCGGCGTCACGTTGATCTCGGCCATCACCGGCCGGCGCTGGTGCCGTCCCCGGCCTGTGACCGCAGCAGTGCCCGTGGTTGCCGCCATTCCCGTTTATCCGCGCTCGTCGATCTGCCGGGAGAGGATCGCCGCAAACTCGTCAGCGAAGCCTTCCAGGCGTTGAGCCTGCTTGTTCACGTCGGAGACGAACTTGTTATAAAAAATGGTCGCCGGTATGGCGGCGATCAGCCCGATTGCCGTCGCAAAAAGGGCCTCGGCAATGCCGGGAGCTACTACCGCAAGCGAGGTGGACTGCTGGCCCGCGATGGCGCGGAAGCTCGTCATGATGCCCCAGACGGTGCCGAACAGGCCGACGAAGGGGCTGGCGGAACCGACGGTAGCAAGTACCAAAAGATGGCGTTCCAGGCGCGCGATCTCGCGTTGAATGGTCACGTCCATCACCTTCTCGATGCGCATCTGCAGGCCGGCGAAGGAGCGCGGTCGCACTTCGAGACTGCGTTTCCATTCGCGCATCGCAGCCACGAACAAGGCGGCCATGGAATGGGCCGGGCGTGACACGAGTGAACGGTAAAGTTCGTCTAGCGACTGCCCCGACCAGAACGCCTGCTCGAAAGCGTCCATGGCTTTGCGCGTACGCGTGTAGAGGATGAGCTTGTCGATGACGATGGCCCACACTGCAATCGACGCGAGCAGAAGCCCGATCATGACGAGCTTGACGACGAGATCCGCGTTGAGGAACAGGTCCCAGATCGAGAGCGTCGGCGCGGACGGCATTCCCTCTCCTCCCGCGGCCCGGCTTGGCCCATGTGCTTCGCGTCGTCAGTCGACGAAGCTGCGAAGCTCTTCGCGCTGCCGCAGACGGTCCGAAACGTGCACGAAAATCGACCTGGCGCCCCACCGGTCGAGGCTACGGATTCAGCGCCAAAGAGGGCTAAACTAGGGCGCAAAAATCCCTCCCCCGCTTCGCGGAGGAGGGACTAAGCAGAGACAGAACAGAAAGACCGTTAAAGATCGGCTGAGGAACGGCCGCGGCGCTCCGCCATGAACTGATCGAACTCGGCCTTGTCCTTCGCTTGCCGCAGGCGTTCAAGGAAGTCCTGGAACTCGCGTTGCTCTTCCTCCAGCCGGCGCAGCGTTTCGGTGCGGTAGTCGTCGAACGCCTTGTTTCCGCTCGGCCGGCCCGGGTGCCACCAGGTTCCGCGCATTTGGTCCATGCGGCCCTGCCAACGGCAGAGCCCTTGATTGTTGAAGACGTTCATGCGTCCGCTCCCGATCAAGAAGGCGAGGGTCGCAAGCCCGATCGGCCACCACGTCATGAAGCCAAGGATTATGAGGGCGATCCAGGCTGGTCTGCCGAGATCATCAATTTTTGCAAGGATGGGCATGCTGAGCCTCGTCTGGTGAAGGTTGTGTTGTGAATGTTAATCACATTTACATTTCTAATGCTCTCCACCCCCGGTGTCAAGGGCTTCACGCCGGTCGGCCAGGCACCGTTACTCCCAAACCCCGCAGGTAGATCAACACCGCCGCTTCGAGCAGGTCCTCGGCAGACATAGGAAGCGGCCGCCGCGCTGCATCCCCCCTGCCGAAGAGAGAAGCGATCCCATGGGCCAGCGCCCAAATGTGCAACGCCATCATGAGCACGGGTGGACGGCTCTGGGCCGGCATCTTGCTCACGAGATGCTCGGTTGCGTGCCGCAGGACTGCAAACGCCTTTTCGCCGGCGTCTTTCAGTTCGGGCTGTGATTCCAGGGGAATGCCAGCCTCGAACATGGCCGAATAGTAGGCCGGCTCTTGGCGTGCAAACTGAAGGTACGCCTTGCCCAGTCGATCGAATGCCGTAAACGGCTCCGGGCGGCCCTTGTCCCATGCGGCTTCGAGCGCCTTTTCAAATTCCTGGAATCCGCGCTGCGCTACGTCGGCGACAAGCTCTTCCCGGTCGCGGAAATGCCGATAGGGCGCCGCTGGGCTCACGCCGGCCCAGCGCGCCGCCTCCGCAAAGGTGAAGCCCGCCGGGCCCTTCTGGGCAATGAGCTCGAGTGCAGCCCGGATAAGGGCCTCTTTTAGGTTCCCGTGATGGTAGCTGCGTGGCCCCGTTGGGCCTGCCTGCCTGCGCCAACTCATGTAAAGGTTATTTACATGAAGCCGGGCTCCCCGTCGACTTTCGATCAGGCGCTGACGGGATGTCGCAAGCCCGCGCTCATGGCCTGGCGGAGCGGTTTTGGAATGGGTTTCGCGCGTCCATCGCACACAAACGCGACGCGCACATGGGCTTCGATGAGCAACTCCTCGCCGCGCCGGATGCGCTGGTGCAGAGTGATGGATGCGCCTTTGACCTGCTCGGGCTCGGTCTCGACTTCCAGCACGTCGTCCATGCGCGCAGGTTTCAGAAATTCGATCTGCATCGAACGCACCACGAATGCGAAACCTGGTGTCTCGCGTTCGGCCTCTTCAAACAACGCGCGGTGGTTCGCTCCCAAAAGGCGCAGATGATTGGTACGGCCCCGCTCCATGAAACGCAAATAGTTCGCGTGGTATACGATCCCGGTGAAATCGGTATCCTCAAAATAAACGCGGACGTGCATGACGTGACGGCCGTTGCACATCACGCCGTCGAGCTCTGACGTATGCATCAGTCTTGCTCGTTGGAATCGGCGAACAGCTGGAATTGCGAGGGGTCGCGGACCGGCTCCGGCAAGCCGAGATGCCGAAACGCGTGCGCTGTAAGGAGGCGTCCGCGTGGAGTCCGTTGCAGAAATCCTTTCTGGATGAGGAACGGCTCGATGATTTCCTCGATTGCGTCGCGCGGCTCGGACAGCGCTGCCGCGATGGTCTCGATTCCCACCGGTCCGCCTGCGTAGTTCTGCGCAATGGTCGAAAGAAAGCGGCGATCCATGGCATCGAGTCCGGCCGGATCGACTTCGAGCTCAAAAAGCGCGCGGTCTGCTGCAGGGCGGTCGATTGCCCGCACCCCTTTCACCAAGGCGAAGTCGTGCACCCGCCGCAATAGCCGTCCGGCAATGCGGGGAGTGCCGCGGGCACGCCGTGCAATCTCGTTGGCTCCCTCAGGAGTCATAGCGATGCCGAGCACGCGCGCTCCACGAGTGACGATTTGCTCGAGCTCGCTCTCGGAATAAAAATTCAGCCGTAACGGAATCCCGAAT
>DATCJI010000110.1:0-18004 GCA_036562835.1 Xanthobacteraceae bacterium
TCATGCGCAAGGCTGAACACGTGATCGGAGCGCCAATCGAGATCGAGTGGGCATTGGACCAAAATGGGTTCAAGCTCCTGCAGGCGCGGCCTCTTGTGATTGAACCCGCCGCCGTGCCCGACGAAATCTGGCTGAAGCATCCGGGGCTCAACGGACATCCCGCCGGCGTCGGGTGGGGCGCAGGCCGTGCCGTTGTTGTCAGTTGCGAATGCGAACTGTCGCGCGTCGCGCCGGGAGACGTGCTGGTGACGAAAGTCGCGGGACCCTCGTTGAGCCAGGTCCTTCCGCGCGTGGCCGGCGTCGTGGCCGAGCTTGGCGGCTCGACCTCGCATCTCGCTGCGCTCGCGCGCGAACGCAGCATCCCCATGGTCCTTGGTGTGCTGGACGCAACCCGGCACATTCCTGATGGGGCACAGGTGACCGTTGACGGTATTGCCGGTGTGGTGCGATGGCTGCGTTGAGGCGGCCACGCATTTTCGTCACCCAGCCGATTGCCCGAAGCGCGATCGATCGCTTACGTGAATTGGCAGTCGTTCGCATCAATCCGGATGCGAGCCGCATCATTTCCAAAAAAGCCCTGCTTGCCGGCGTGCGCACATGCGACATTCTTTTCTCGCTGCTGCATGACCGCATCGACAAGAGCGTGATTGCCGCAAACCCGAAACTGCGCGCCATTGCCTCGCAATCCATCACGCCGGACAATATCGATGTGGTGGAGGCAACGCGCCGCAGGATTCCTGTAACCGTAGTGCCGCCAATCGTCGCGGAAGCGACGGCCGACATCAACTTCGGCCTCATGCTCATGGTCGCGCGGCGCATGGTGGAAGGTGACCGGCTCGTGCATAAAGGGCGCTTTCCGGGCTCCCAATCAATTTATCTGGCCGGAGCTGCTGTGTTTGGAAAAACCCTCGGCCTTGTAGGCGGCGGGGGCCGCATCGGCAGCGCGGTGGCGCGTCGCGCCGGCGGATTCGGCATGCGCATTCTGTACTGGTCCCCGCGCAGGAAGCCGGAAAGCCGCGAGCGCGAATACGGTATGACCTATGCGTCTTTGCACGACCTTCTGCGAAAATCTGACTTCGTCTCGCTGCACTCGCCGCTTACGCCCGAGACCCGACATCAGATCGGCAAGCGCGAGCTGGAATTGATGAAGCCGACCGCCTTCCTGATCAATACGTCGCGCGGCGCGATCGTCGACGAGGCGGCGCTCGCGAGCGCTCTCAAAAGCGGACAGATCGCGGGCGCCGGGCTCGACGTGTTCGAGCACGAGCCCAAGGTCACTGCGGCATTGCTCCGCATGCCCAATGTGGTCACGACCCCGCATCTCGGCAGTGCTGTGATCGAAGTACGCGAGCAGATGGCGAATCTGGTCGCCGATAACATCCTGGCGCTCATCGCAGGCAAACCGCCGCCGAACTGCGTGAACCCGGAGGTGCTTTCGACTTGAGAAGTGGAGAGACTCATGCCGCGCCCTGTGATCGCGGTTACCGATAGCCCGTTTCCGTCGCTTGATCCCGCCAAAGCGGCGCTCGCCCGGCTGGACCCAGAGCTGCGCATGGCGGCAAGCGCATCGGCTCCCGACATCCTCGCCGTCGCGCAGGACGCAGACGGCGTTCTCGTCACTTACGCCAAGCTTCCTGGCGAGCTGTTACGCGAGCTCACGCGCTGCAAGGTGATCGGCCGCTTCGGCCTCGGCGTCGATAACATTGATCTGAAAACTGCGGCCGAGCTCGGCATTATGGTCACCTACGTGCCCGATTATTGCATGCAGGAGGTGTCGGATCATGCCATGGCGCTTCTGCTTGCACTCGCGCGTAAGATTCCTTTTTCGAACCAACTCGTGCAGGCCGGACGCTGGGAAGTGCCTCCAATCGTTCCCGTTCATCGGATTCGCGGGCGCGTGCTCGGGCTGGCGGGATTCGGCAACATCCCGCGGGCGCTCGCGCCCAAGGCGAAGGCATTCGGATTGCGCCTTATCGCTCATGATCCGTTCGCGGCACCGGAAGCATTTGCCCGTGCGGGTGTCGAGCCGGTGACCTTCGAGGAGCTTTTGCGCAGCTCCGATTTCGTTTCCGTGCATGCACCGCTCACGGCGTCGACGCGCGGCATGTTCAATGCGGATGCGTTTGCGAACATGAAGCGGGGAGCTGTGCTCATCAACACGGCGCGTGGACCGCTGGTCGACGAGGACGCGCTGGTTGCGGCCCTTGATTCAGGTCAGCTTTCCGCCGCAGCTCTGGACGTGCTCACGGTCGAGCCGCTTACTCGGCAATCGCGGCTCATTGGGCGCGACAATCTCATCCTCACCCCGCACACGGCATTCTACTCCGTTGAGGCGCTCGAAGAACTACAGACGAAATGCGCCACCGATATCGCGCGCGTGCTTAGCGGTGAGGCGCCGGTTTATCCGGTGAAGGCGGCGAATTGACGTATTATTAACCCCGCGCGGTTTTCCGCGTGATTGAATACAAATGTATTTTCCAGCCTAACTCGCCCATCACGGTCCTGCCGGTATGAACACCTGCGAAACGGGCTGAGAGGTCTTCCATGAATCTGCGCGCTCCCAACGTTGCGTTATTCGTCATCGCCGGCTGTCTTGCCATGGTTGGAGTGCTGTCGGCGCTGCCGATCGAGCTGCCCATCCCCGGCATGAACCAGGTGAATGCTGCCTGGTATATTTTCCTGGGCTGGTTCCTGCTGTCTGCAGGCAGCGTGCTGCCGCAACGCGCGCCGAACCGACAACTCGCCTAGCACCTCACGCGCTGCTCGACCAAAGCTCCTTGGCTGCAGCGAGAGCTGCACACCAAGCGTTTTCCTCCGCTAGAATAGAGTCAGGCCGGACTTTTCGGCCGTACGGAGGTGGGCCTTGGTGCGCCCCATCACGCCGCGTGCGCTCAGGGCGATGCACGAAGACGGCGAGGAGCTCGCGCTCGTCGATGTGCGCGAGGAATTGATATTCTCCCGCGGCCACTTGCTGTTTGCCCGCTGCATACCCCTGAGCAGGATTGAGCTTGAATTTGCGCGCGTCGTGCCGCGCCGCGGCACCCGCATCGTGCTGTGCGATGACGGCGCGGGGCTTTGCGAGCGCGGCGCGGCAATTCTCTCTTGTGAGTACCCCAACGTGCACGTGCTCGCCGGTGGCATTACTGCATGGCGGGAAAGCGGGTTCGAGCTGTTCTCCGGCGTGAACGTGCCCAGCAAGGCGTTTGGCGAATTTGTCGAGCACGCAAGTGGCACTCCCAACATCACGTCCGAGGAGCTGCGCGAACTGATCAACAAAAAGGCCGATATCGTCGTGCTCGACAGTCGTCCGTTCGAGGAATATCACCGCGTGTCTCTCCCCACCGGAATGAACGTGCCGGGCGCCGAGCTGGTCCTGCGCATACGGGACATCGCGCCGTCCCCGGAAACCACCGTAGTGGTCAATTGTGCGGGGCGCACGCGCAGCATCATTGGCGCACAATCGCTGATCGACGCGGGTGTGCCCAACCCGGTGGTTGCCTTGCGCAATGGCACCATGGGTTGGACACTCGCCGGATACGAGTGCGCGAGCGGCAAACCCGCGCAGCCGCTGCCGCTGAGTCCCGAAGCGCTTACCTGGGCCAAATCCAGCGCTGCGCGAGTCGCTCGCCGATGCGGCGTGGAGCACATCGACCGCAACGCGCTTGTAGATTTTGCAAACGACGCCTCGCGCACGCTGTACGTTTTCGATGTGCGCAGCCCGGCCGAATATGCGGCCGGACACTTTCCGGGTGCCCGTTCCGCCCCGGGTGGGCAGCTGGTGCAGGCTACGGATCACTACATCGGCACGCTCGGTGCGCGAGTCGTGCTCGTCGATGAGCATGAAGTGCGCGCAATGATGACGGCATCCTGGCTGCGCCAGATGGGCTGGGAGGACGTTTTCGTGCTTGCCGAGGGCGGAGATGAAAAGGATGAGCCGCGGACGCCCGTGTTAGGCCCTCCACCGCCGCGGGAGGCCGCAATGACAGGGGCGGAGCTTGCCCGCTTGCTGCATGCGAACGCGGCAACACTGGTCGATCTGTCGCTCAGTCGTAATTACCGCCGTGCGCACATTCCCGGCGCGTGGTTTGCAATCCGCTCCCGCCTGGATCGCGCGCTGGCGAAGGTTCCGCGAACCGGCACGCTCGTGCTCACCTCGGAGAACGGCCTGCTTGCCGGTTTGGCGTGCCCGGACGCGGACGGCTTATGGGATCTGCCCGCGCGCTATCTGTTTGGAGGAAACGCTGCGTGGCAGGCGGAGGGTCGACAGCTCGGCCCTGAGCCGGTGCTGATGGCAGATGAAGCAACCGACCTCTGGCTCAAGCCCTATGAGCAGCCGAGCGGCAAGGGGGCAATGCGCGACTATCTTGAATGGGAAGTCGATTTGCTCGCGCGCATTGCGCGCGATGGCTCCGCCCGTTTCCATCACATTCCTGCCTGACGCCAGAAGCTGGCACGTCTCAGGAACTTGCCCGAGCAGCTGCGGATTGTATCTGAGCGTTACATGCCAGGAGGATGCGCCATGATTTATTCAGGCGATGATGCGCCGGCCAAGCGACCAACCGGTGTGAGCGTGCGGCAGGCAATGTGGAGCTGGGTCGTGGCGCTTGCGCTCGTGCTCGGGCTGGGAGCCATATTCTACGGCATCAATGCACGCCATAACGCGCAGACCGCCGCCAAGGAGCCGGCGATCCTGGCCGCGCCTGCTCCGGCCGCTGATGTTCCGGCGCCGACACCGCAGACCAGCACTGGACAGCCGGTACCCGAGACCACAGGCCAGGGCCGTAACGACGCTCGTTAAGAAGACCAGCGATTTTAGCGTATCTGGTTATTGGCTGCGGATGTTCGGCTGTGGTGATCGTGGAGAAATTTCGCCAGCTGTTCACGCAACATCTCGTCCCGCTCACTATGATGGCCCAGCTGCACGGCGCGCTCGAATAGTTGCTCTTGAAGGGGCTGCGGCAACTCGCTCCACAGCGCGATCACCGCCTGGCCCATGACATGGACGAAGCGGTCACTGTCCCCTTGCGCGCCGCCCCTTTCCGCATCGTTCATGACCCATGTCCTCCAGTATTAGTCGCGCGCATAACCGATGAGCGGCCGTTTCTTGCGTCCGAGAAGGATCAGAATGCCTCCGATTATTGCCAGCACGAGCGACACCGGTTGATCGAGAAAATAGCGTTGCACGATGCCTTGCCAGAACCAGTGCCCCACCAGCCGTTCGATGAGCGGTTGCAAAGCGGAAAGCGAGGTCTGATGCACATTTGCCCAGGCGGCGCCTACCGTCGTCAGATACAGCGTCTGATCGGCAATGGATTTCGTGCCGTCATGGACGAGGAAGATGAAGCCCAGTGCGAGGCACAAAACGCCAAGGAATCGAAGAACAAAACGAATCATGCCGCCGCAGCTCTGGCTTAAAGTACCATCCCGCGTCTCGATTAGCCCTATCCTGTAACGCATTCAATAAGGCGCGATGCGACATCCTGCGCGGTCAGGTATTCGTTCGCGCGCCGGCCGAGCACGTTCGCCTTTGCCCACCCTACGGCATTCAGGATAGGCTTGCTGCCCTCACAGTGAGATCGAAATGGCTCCAAGAAATAGAACCGGCGCCGGCCGTCCTGTTTTCACCGATCAGGAAGCGTTGCTGTTCCACAGCCAGGGCCGGCCGGGCAAGCTCGAAGTGGTCGCGACCAAACCCATGGCCACCCAGCGCGACCTCTCGCTCGCCTACTCGCCCGGTGTCGCAGTGCCCGTGCTTGCGATCGCGGCAGACGAGGCGAGCGCGTTCGATTACACCACCAAGGGCAATTTCGTCGCCGTGATCACCAATGGCACTGCAATTCTCGGTTTGGGCAACCGCGGCGCGCTCGCGGCAAAACCGGTCATGGAAGGCAAGGCAGTCCTGTTCAAGCGCTTTGCCGATATCGATTCCATCGACATCGAAGTCTCAACCGAAGATCCCGACGCATTCGTCGACTGCGTCAAGCTTCTGGGCAAGAGCTGGGGCGGCATTAATCTCGAGGATATCCGTGCGCCCGAATGCTTCATCGTTGAGCAGCGTCTGCGCGAGTTGCTCGACGTTCCGGTGTTCCACGATGACCAGCACGGCACGGCAATCATTGCCGCAGCTGGGCTGATCAACGCCCTGGATCTGACGGGCCGCGATATCAAATCGACGAAACTTGTCTGCAATGGCGCGGGAGCGGCCGGGATTGCCTGCCTCGAACTGCTCAAAGCTATCGGATTTACGCCGGAAAACATTATCCTGTGCGATACCAAAGGGGTGATCTATCAGGGGCGTACCGAGGGCATGAACCAGTGGAAATCCGCGCATGCGGCGAACACATCGGCGCGCACGCTCGCCGAAGCGATGGCGGGAGCGGATGCGTTCTTTGGCGTCTCGGTAAAAGGCGCCGTGACCAAGCCCATGGTCAAATCCATGGCGGACAAGCCGATCATCTTTGCCATGGCCAATCCGGATCCGGAGATCAGTGTCGAGGAAGTCGCCGAGGTCCGCAACGACGCCATCATGGCCACCGGCCGCTCAGACTACCCCAATCAGATCAATAACGTGCTTGGATTTCCGTACATCTTCCGCGGTGCGCTGGACGTCCGCGCCACCGCCATCAACATGGAGATGAAAATCGCCGCAGCGCACGCCCTCGCCGAGCTGGCCCGCGAGGACGTGCCGGACGAGGTCGCGGTTGCATACGGCGCACGTCCCAAATTCGGTCCCGACTACATCATTCCCGTGCCCTTCGATCCGCGCCTGATCTCCTATGTGCCGCCTGCCATTGCACGCGCGGCAATGGATACCGGCGTGGCCCGCCGCCCGATCGTGGACATGGAAGGCTATCGCGCGCAGTTGCGCTCGCGCCGGGATCCAGTCGCAGGATTTCTGCAGCGTATCTACGAACGGCTGCGCCGCCGACCTCAGCGTGTCGTATTCGCGGAGGGCGAGGAGGAACAGGTGATCCGCGCCTCGGCAAGCTTCGTTGCTCAGGGGCTGGGGACGGCCCTTCTTGTCGGTCGCGAAGATCGCGTGCGCCAAACCGCCCAGCACCAGGGAATCGAGCTTGGCGAGAGCATCGAGATCATCAATGCGCGGCTGTCACAGCGCAATGCGGCCTATGCGGCTTATCTGTACGAGCGACTGCAGCGCCAGGGATTTCTGCAACGCGACTGCCAGCGTCTTGTCAATCAGGACCGAAATTATTTTGCCTCGTGCATGGTGGCCCTGGGCGATGCGGACGCCATGGTCACGGGCGTGACACGCAGTTTTTCGCCCGCCCTCTCGGACATCCGCCGCTGCATCGATCCAAAACCGGGCCATCGCGTAATGGGCGTTTCGTTGGTGCTGGCGCGCGGGCGCCCGGTGCTCGTCGCCGATACGGCCGTGGCCGAAGTGCCGAGTGCCGAGATGATCGCGGAGATCGCGATCGAGGCGGCAGGGGTGGCACGCCGGTTTGGATACGAGCCGCGGATTGCGCTGCTCGCCTTTTCCACCTTCGGTCAACCGCCCGGTGAGCGTGCCGCGCTCGTCGAGGCGGCGGTACGCGCGCTGGATCAACGCCGCGTCGATTTCGAGTACGACGGTGACATGGCGGCCGATGTGGCGCTCGATATGGAATTGCGCGAGGCGTATCCTTTTTGCCGGCTGACCGGCCCCGCAAATGTGCTCATCATGCCGAGCTTCCATTCCGCCTCGATCTCAACCAAGTTGCTGCAGCAATTGGGAGGCGCAACCGTAATCGGCCCCATTCTGGTTGGGCTTGATCGGCCGGTGCAAATCGTCCCGCTCTCGGCCAACGATGCGGAGCTCGTCAACATGGCGGCGCTCGCCGCGTTCAACGTGAGTGGATGACAAAGACGCTCGAGCGCAGCGCAAAGGAGGACTGATGAGCGGCAAGAGATTTCGTGGCGTGATCGCCGCAATTGCCACCGCCGTGGACGCGCACGGCGCTCCTGACATCGCGCGCTCTATCGCGCTTGCGCGCCACCTGATTGCGAACGGCTGCGACGGGCTCAATGTCCTCGGCACAACGGGCGAGGCGACGTCCTTCTCCCTGGCGCAGCGCAAGGCAGTGATGTCCGGCTATCGAGAAGCGGGATTGCCGCTCGACCGCCTGATGGTCGGCACCGGAGCCGCAGCGCCGGCTGATGCTATGGATTTGACCCGGCACGCCGCCGACCTGGGGTTTGCGGGTGCGTTGGTACTCCCGCCATTCTATTACAAAGGCGTGCCGGACGAAGGGTTGATGTCCTACATCGAGCGCATCGTCGGAGCCACTGCGGACCGTCCGATCCCGATATATCTCTATCATTTTCCGGCGCAGTCGGGGCTGCCATGGCACGTCGAGCTGATCCGGCAGCTGCTGGATCGCTTCAGAAGCCGGATGGCGGGGCTTAAGGACTCTTCTGGCGACATGACCTATGCGCATGCGGCAGCGGCTATCGATCGCGCTTTCGACGTTTTCCCGTCCACCGAGGCGACGTTGATGGAGGCTCGCGCGGGAAAGTTCGCCGGCTGTATTTCTGCAACGGCCAATCTGAATGCCGATCTGTGCGCGACCGCATGGAAGAGCGGCGATGCGACCGCGCTTACAGCCGCCGTGAACATCCGTAAGCTGTTTGACGGCAAGCCGCTCGTCCCAGGTGTGAAGGCAGCCCTGGCCCACATTCATAAGGATGCGCATTGGGCGCGCGTGCAACCGCCTCTGGTCGCATACGCAGAGACCGCGCGCCAAGAGATCGCGAAGGCATACGATGACATTCGGAGCCGTGCGGCAAGTTCTCCGCCCGCCGCCTGAACCGGTCCTGCCGCGTTGACCATCGGAGCAATGGGACCTATAAGCCGGCGCTCAGCCCCGCTAGAAGAGAAGCAATGCCCAACACCAGTTCCGCCCGCAAAACTACTCGCAAAATCGCGCGCCGTACCGAGATCAACAAGAGCCGGCGCTCGCTTCTGCGCACAGTGGTGCGGAAGGTGGAGGACGCTATTGCGGCGGGCAACCGCAGCAGCGCCGCGGCTGCCCTCCAGGAAGCCGAGCCAATCATCATGCGCGCGGCGCAAAGAGGCGTAATCCATCGCAACGCGGCCAGCCGCAAAGTTTCGCGGCTGTCTCACCGAGTATCAGCGATCAGCTAATCGGGCATCGGGGATCAGCAATTCCGTCACCTGATCCCCTGACACGCGTTCTTGGCAAACGATTTTGACCGCATGCTTCGTTCCGAGCACGCGATCAAGGTGCGCGCGCCGCGTATGACGAAATTACAACATTCTCGCAACGCTTTTACTCAGTTCGTGGGGGGTTACCCTAGGTTTCCGCGCATGGAATCAGCTTTTTGCAGAACAGGTTAAGTGGAAAGAAGAGCTTAGGAGTTGAATATTCGCGCTTTTCGAGCGCACAGCGTCCGCTCTCCAGATTTCACCGGGCGTGTGTCGCGAGCGCGCGACATACGCCGGCTGCCCCGCAATAACGTATTTCCCCTCAAGCACTTATTTGTTAGTCCGCGACAGCGCATTGCGTACAGGTTGAGTTAGACGCGCGAATCTGTCGTGTGTTGCATCTACCCGGCGTTGCAGGGGTTAGCACGCGTGCTATTTTGGTTTCGCCGTTGGCCCGCCGGCGGCTCCCAGTAAAGGTTGTATTCGAGCTCATCGAAGATGAGGACGGCTGTCTTTTGCCTGTTGAGCCGTCGAATATTCTTCGTCGCCCGGTTTCCGGCCTGAGGATGAGTTGTGGACCGCGATCAGTAATCCTGAATGCGAGCCGAAGCTCATCGTAAAATGGCTGAGGATGCGGGTGGGCGCCACGGTCATAGACCCAGGAATGGGCATCGAGAGGGGATTAATGATGCTGCCTAAAAAAATGCAGCAACGCTTTTTTCAGCTCACCGCCCCGCATGGCGGTGGCAACGGCTCGCGTGCGCTCGTTCCTGCCTGCGGGCCTCCACTGGGCTGAGACAACCTCTTCACTCGCGGCCTTTGTTCCGCGCTGCGCGTTCGCAAGGCTCGGTTACTTGCGTTTGGCTTCGGTTTCTGTGGTGTCCTTAATCTTCGCGTTCATCTCAACCATCTCATGAGCTAGGGCACCGCCATGACCATCGTGGATCAGCAGACTTGGACGCGCGTTCGGGAACGGCTGCGCGCGGAGGTCGGGGAGGACATCTACTTGAGCTGGTTCGCCCGCATGGAGCTTGAAAGCAGCGAGGGCGAGACCGTGAAGCTTTCCGTGCCCACACGTTTTCTGAAAAGCTGGATTCAATCGCATTATGCCGAAAAGGTATTGACCTGCTGGCGGGCGGAAAACGCGGGATTTTCGCGCATCGAGTTGATCGTGCGCTCATCCATGCTGCGGCCCGCCACACCGAAAAACAAGTCCACCGACCCAGCCCCTCCGGTACGCGAGAATCGAGAGCTGAGGCCGAATGGCATCGATTTCCGGCCCGCAATATCCCCTGTCGCGACCGCACACGATGGGCTTGGCGGCTCCCCCTTGGACCCCCGCCTCACCTTTGAGACATTCGTAGTTGGACGATGCAACAGCTTGGCACATGCGGCGGCGAAGCAAGTAGCGCAGAGTCGGCGCACTGATCCGGTGATGTTCAATCCGCTTTACGTGCATGCAGGCGTCGGCCTTGGCAAGACGCATCTCCTGCAATCGCTCGCTTGGGCTGGAAATTACTCGAGCGAGCGAAAGGTCCTCTATCTCACTGCCGAAAAATTCATGTACGGCTTTGTGTCGGCCTTGCGCGCGCAGAATGCGATCGCGTTCAAGGAGGCTCTGCGGGCGATCGACGTCCTGGTCATCGACGATCTGCAGTTCCTGCAGGGAAAATCGACCCAGGCGGAGTTTTGCCACACGCTCAATGCGTTGATCGATGCCGGCCGCCAAGTGGTGGTTGCAGCCGATCGACCCCCCTCGGATCTGGAGAGCCTGGAGGAGCGCGTTCGCTCCCGGCTTGCAGGAGGGCTCGTCGTGGAAATGGGCTCCATGGGTGAGGAACTCCGGCTGGAAATCCTGAAGGCCCGGGCAGCGGCCGCCCGGCAACATCATGCGGGGTTCGATGTGCCTGCCCCGGTGCTTGCGTTCATTGCAAAATCCGTCACCCATAATGGGCGAGATCTCGAAGGCGCGCTGAACCGCCTTCTGGCCCACAGCAAGCTGACCGCTCAGCCAATTACGTTGGAAATGGCGGAGCGCGAGATCCGCGATCTCATCCGTCCGCAGGAGCCCAGGCGGGTGAAGATCGAGGACATCCAGCGCATCGTCGCGCGCCAGTACAACGTAACTCGCGCCGATCTCTTGTCCTCGCGCCGTACCGCCAATGTCGTGCGTCCGCGGCAGGTCGCGATGTATTTGGCAAAAACCTTGACCCTTCGCTCACTTCCCGAAATCGGCCGGCGCTTTGGCGGTCGTGATCACACGACGGTGCTGCACGCCGTACGCAAGATAGAAAACCTCGTGAGCACCGATACCGCGCTGGCCGAGGAGATCGAAGTGCTGAAGCGGCAGCTGCAGGACTGATCAGCCGCAGGCGGCAAAACTTGATGCGCCGGTTCTCGGCCTTGCGGAATTCGCGCCTACGCGCCAATTTCCATTCCCTTTTGCGGGTCGGGTTTGAACAATGAAGGTGACTGTCGAACGCGCAGCGCTCTTGAAATGCCTGGGGCATGTGCATCGCGTGGTCGAGCGTCGCAATACCATTCCCATCCTGGCCAATGTGCTGGTCAAGGCGGAACACCCGAAGCTGCTCTTCAAGGCGACCGATCTCGACCTGGAAATGAATGAGGCGATCGCGGCGGAGACGCCCGCGGGTGGGTCCACCACGGTTCCGGCTCACATGTTTTATGAGATCGTGCGCAAGCTTCCGGAGGGCGCGCAGGTCGTGCTCGAAAGCTCGGGCGATCGATCGGTTCTTGCCATTCGGGCCGGTCGCTCCCGATTCACGCTGCAAACGTTGCCGGAAAGCGATTTTCCGGATCTTGCGCCTGGCGAGATGACGCATGCATTCAAGCTTGCCGCCTCCGATCTGAAGCGGCTGATAGATAAAACGCAGTTTGCAATCTCGACCGAGGAGACCAGGTATTACCTCAACGGCATCTATCTGCATCCTGCGGGCACCGGAAAAGCCGCAAGCTTGCGTGCAGTTGCGACCGACGGTCATCGGTTGGCACAGTTCGAGATGCCTCTGCCTGTGGGCGCCGCGGGCATGCCCGGCATCATCGTGCCGCGCAAGACCGTCGGCGAAGTGCAGCGCCTTATGGATGCCGGGGAGGCGGAGGTTTCAGTCGAGCTTTCGCAAGGCAAGATTCGCTTCAGCATCGCCGACGCGGTGCTCACCTCGAAGCTTATCGATGGCACTTTTCCCGATTACGTGCGCGTCATTCCGGTGGCGAACGACAAGGAGCTCACCGTGGACAAAAAGGAGTTCGAGCAAGCAGTCGACCGCGTCTCGACGGTCTCCAGCGAGCGCGGCCGGGCGGTGAAACTTTCGCTGAGCACCGGCAAGCTCGTGCTCTCCGTGACCAACCCGGATTCCGGCAGCGCGACCGAGGAGCTCGAAGTGGAGTATGCGGCCGAGCCGCTCGATATCGGCTTCAACGCGCGTTACCTGCTTGACATTGCCGCCCAGCTCGACGGCGAGGCAGCGGTGCTCAAGCTTGCTGATCCTGGGTCGCCCACCCTGATCCAGGAACGCGATAGTAAGGGCGCGCTGTACGTCCTCATGCCCATGCGGGTCTAATCAGACGACAGAGGACGGAGAACAGAGGACAGATATTCGAGTTGTCGTCCTCCCTCATCTGGCATCTGGCATCTGCCTTCCGTGAACGCCCGCATCCGTCGCCTGACGCTCACTAATTTTCGCAGTTATCGGACCGCACATATCGAGCTGAGGTCCGGCCCGATCGTGCTCACCGGTCCGAACGGCGCCGGCAAGACGAACCTTGTGGAAGCGATTTCGTTTCTTGCACCCGGCAGGGGTCTCCGGCGTGCGATGCTCGAAGACGTGGGCTTCAGCGAGGGTGATGGATCATGGGCCGTATCGGCCGACGTGGAAGGTACGCTCGGATTGGTGAAACTGGGCACGGGCATCATGGCACCCGTCGCTAAGGAGGCCATCACGCGCAAATGCCGTATCGACCGGGAGCCCGTTGCCTCAGCGGCAGCATTCGCGGATCATTTGCGCCTGGTCTGGCTGCATCCCGGCATGGATGGCCTGTTCAGCGGGCCTGCGGCCGAGCGCCGGCGTTTTCTCGATCGCCTCGTGCTGGCAATTGACGCGCAGCATGGAACGCGCGTCAGCGCGCTGGAACGCGCGCTGCGCTCGCGCAATCGATTGCTCGAGGATCGCAGCTCCGACACCCACTGGCTGGACGCGATCGAGCACGAGACCGCCGAGCTTGCGCTCGCAGTCAGCGGCCAACGCGTGCAGGTAGTAAGCAGGCTCGCGCAAAAACTCAGCGCGCGTCGCCGATCGCAATTTCCTTCCGCCGAAATCGCACTTCAAGGCACGATCGAGGCACTCGTAGCGGTCGCGCCCGCTGTGGACATCGAGGACCGCTATCGCGCGATGTTGCGTGCGAACCGCGCGCGCGATGCCGCCGCCGGTCGAACTCTCGAGGGTCCGCATTTGACCGATCTTCTAGTGCGCGACCTGGACAAGAACATCGCGGCGGCGGAAGCATCGACCGGCGAGCAGAAGGCGTTGCTCATTTCCCTGGTGCTGGCGCATGCCGCATTGCTCACCGAGCTCACCGGATTAGCGCCCGTACTCCTTCTCGACGAGGTGAATGCGCATCTCGACACAAACCGCCGTGCCGCGCTTCACCTCGAACTGGCGGCACTCGGTGCGCAGGCCTGGATGACCGGAGCGGACGACGCGCTGTTTGCCCAGGCCGGGCCAGATGCCGACATATTCGACGTGACGCCTGGACAGGTGAACCGACGCGTGTCGTGAACGCTTCCTTCGGTCCGGTACTTCGCGTCGGGGCGAACGGCTCGCGTATTTGTTAGCGCTGGCTGCGCGTCATTCGGTCGAGGTGCTGTCGCAGCTCGGGAGCGTGGCGATCGAGCGCCTTTCTGATCTGCGCCGCTTTTATCCCCTTCGGCACCTGACCGCGCTCGATACACTCATGCATGCGCTTGAGCAGGTCGAAGTCGTGCTCGTCCCGATACGGCTTCAGATCCAGATCAGCGGGGACTTTGCTTAGCCGCTCGTCGCCGATCTTCTTTACGTATTTCTGCATGAAGCGGTCGTAGTCGCGCCAGCGCAGGCCAGCTGCGCGCACCGCCGCTTCCTCCGCGCGCGCGGCGATCTGATGCGCATGCAAATAGTGCAGGTTCAGCTGATCGATCAGCGTCTTCTCGACCTCCTCATGCAGGATGAGAAAACGATCGGTATTCACTTCGCGCCCCTTGAACTTCATGCTGCGCGGCATGTGCCGGTCGATGTAGATGATCTTGCCGTCCTTGCTGTAGCCGGCAAGATAAGGAACGTCGTGGTTGCGATCGATATTCTTGGCCCGGCGCACAACTGCGTCCAGTGCCCGGTCGAGCATCAGGCTCGAAATATACCATTCCGGAATGCGCAGCTTCGTGTGCGGAGCCTGCGGATGGCAATACTTCAGCGGCATCGGGTATCTCCTCGTGACCCAATTTCCCACGAATGTCGAAGAATGGAAGGCCTGCTTCCCGCCCGACGTGGAACAATGTTGGCAGCTTGCGCTTTATGCGCCTGAGAAAGGAAAGGCCAGTGATGAGCGCCGATAGCGCAGCGCCTTCCACCGAAAAGCTCGCGCAGAGACTGCGACAAAGCATCGACGAGCTTTGCGAGGATGCCGCGCGCGTGGAGATTTGGGCGACCGCGCTGAGCGCTTTTGCGCATGCGGTTCCGGGCTACGAACCGTCCGGCCGCTACCGGCTCGAGCCAGCTTGCGACGGGCAGAGCGAGGCATTTCGTTGGCGCCTGTTCCCGCCCAGCCCAGGGCTTGAAATTACATAAAAAACAACTACTTAGAAGCTTAGTTTTGGGCTGTACCCGCCCGCTTTTTCGTGCCAAATCAGGCGCGGCTTTCCCACCCTGATTCGAAAGCTTTCCATGGCTGAACCCGCCCGCCAGACCCCTATTGCCTCCGATTACGGCGCCGAGTCGATCAAGGTGCTCAAGGGCCTGGATGCCGTCCGCAAGCGGCCGGGCATGTATATCGGCGATACCGATGACGGTTCGGGCCTCCACCACATGGTCTACGAGGCGGTGGACAATGCGATTGACGAGGCACTTGCCGGGTTCGCCAAGGAGATTGTGGTCACGCTTAATCCGGACGGTTCGTGCAGCGTGCGCGACGATGGGCGCGGCATTCCCACGGACATTCATCAGGGCGAAGGAGTCTCTGCCGCAGAGGTCGTGATGACCCAGCTGCATGCTGGAGGCAAGTTCGGCGAAGCGCATAACGCGGCGAATCCCTACAAGGTCTCGGGAGGCCTGCACGGGGTCGGCGTGTCCGTGGTGAACGCGCTCTCGACGTGGCTCAAGCTCAGCATATGGCGCGACGGGAAGGAGCATTTCATCGAATTCCGCGACGGCGAGGCGCTCGCGCCGCTGGCGGTCGTCGGCGCTGCCTCGAGGCGCGGAACCGAGGTGACGTTTCTTCCCAGTCCGCAGACGTTCACGATGACGGAGTTCGATTTCGCCACGCTGGAGCATCGGCTGCGCGAGCTCGCATTTCTCAATTCGGGCGTCCTCATCATCCTCTCCGACAAGCGGCACGCCGTCGAGAAACGAGAGGAGATGCGGTATGAGGGCGGCGTCGAGGCGTTCGTGCGCTACATCGATCGCAATCAGACGTCCCTTATTCCTGCCCCGGTCCTGATCAAGGCCGAGCGCGAGGGCATCTCCGTCGAATGCGCGCTCTGGTGGAACGAGAGCTTCCACGAGACGGTACTTTGTTTCACGAACACCATCGCCCAGCGCGACGGCGGCACGCATCTCGCTGGCTTTCGCGGCGCGCTCACGCGCCAGATTACCGCCTATGCGGAAAAGGGCGGCATTGCCCAAAAGGACAAGGTGACGCTCACCGGCGACGATTGCCGCGAGGGCCTCACGGCCGTGCTTTCCTGCAAGGTGCCAGATCCGAAATTCTCCTCGCAGACCAAGGACAAGCTCGTCTCGTCCGAAGTGCGGCCGGTGGTGGAGACTCTCGTCAACGAGGCTTTGCAATACTGGCTTGAGGAGCATCCGGCCGAAGCCAAGCTGATTGTAGGCAAGGTCATTCAGGCTGCCGCCGCGCGCGAAGCGGCCCGTAAGGCCAGGGAGATGACACGCAAATCCGCGCTCGGCACCGGTTCACTCCCGGGAAAGCTTGCCGATTGCCAGGAACGCGACCCCGCAAAATCGGAGCTGTTCATTGTCGAGGGCGACAGTGCGGGCGGCTCGGCCAAGCAGGGCCGCAATCGCGCATTCCAGGCGGTGCTGCCCCTGCGCGGAAAGATCCTCAATGTGGAACGGGCGCGCGCCGACAAAATGCTCTCCAGTCAGGAGATCGCGACCCTCATCACCGCACTCGGCACCGGCATTAGCGACGAGTTCAATCCCGAAAAGGTGCGCTATCACAAAATCATCATCATGACCGATGCGGATGTCGACGGCGCACATATCCGCACCCTTTTGCTCACGTTCTTCTATCGCCAGATGCGTTCCCTTATCGATCGTGGCCATCTGTTCATCGCGCAACCGCCGCTCTACAAGATCACACGCGGCAAGTCCGAGCAGTATCTGAAGGACGAGCGCGCGCTCGAGGATTACCTCATCGATACGGGCCTCGAAGACTCGGTCCTTAAGCTCGCTTCCGGCGAGCATCGGGCGGGCGAGGATCTCCGCGCTCTGGTTGAGCAGGCGCGCACCATCCGCAACCTGCTCAATGGATTGCATAGCCGGTACAACCGAAAGGTTGTGGAACAGGCAGCCATTGCGGGCGTGCTGACGCCGGATGTCTTCGGCGACCCCGACAAAGCGCAGGAAGCAGCCAAATACATTGCGCGCCGGCTCGACCTCCTTTCGGAAGAAACTGAGCGGGGCTGGACCGGCGAGTTCGGCGAAGGCGACGGATTCCGGTTCGAGCGCACCGTGCGGGGGGTGACGGAGGTCGCCACGCTCGACCAGCCGCTGCTCGGATCAGCGGACGCGCGCAAGCTCGACGAGCATGCGGCAACTCTGCAGCAAGTGTACGTGCGGGCGGCAACCCTGACGCGCAAGGACGAGGAAACGACAATTCATGGGCCTGTGGGACTGTTCGAGGCCGTAACGGGCGCCGGCCGCAAGGGCCTTTCGTTGCAGCGCTACAAAGGGCTCGGCGAAATGAATCCGAACCAGCTTTGGGAGACGACGCTCGACACGAATGCACGCTCGTTGTTGAAGGTGAACGTGAAGGAGGTCGACGAGGCCAACGTATTATTTGACGAGCTCATGGGCGACAAGGTCGAGCCGCGCCGCGCGTTCATCGAGCAGAATGCATTGACAGCGAGCGTGGACGTGTAGTCGCCACCGTGCCCGGATGGGCGAAGCGATATCCGAGGAAAAATCCCGCATGTCGCCTTCGACTCATGCGGGCTACGCGACTTTGCTCACTCACGAATGGGGCCGCTGGCTGAATTCGTTACCCAGTGCTGGGCGTCTCGCGCTTGCCGCTTGGCTCGTTTTGGCGATCCTGTTTGCGAGCTCGAGCCAGCGCTCCGCCAAGTCCAACAAATGCGCCTTCCCCGCGGAAGTCGGCGCATGCCGGGCCAGGCGAAGCGTCTGTGCCGCGTTCTTCCTGTATTCCTGCGCGCGACGCATGGGGACCTATGTTTGTTCCTAACGTGGAATAAAGCGGGAACCCGATTGCTGTTCACCGCGGCGCAAAAAAATCTCAGGTTTCAGGCGCCGCGCAACCGCAGCCCGCAGCGCCAACTGGAACCCGGCGCCCTGCAGAGGCGTTTCCTGCTCGAAACCCGCGCTTCAGGAG
>DATCJI010000270.1:0-2837 GCA_036562835.1 Xanthobacteraceae bacterium
CTCGCCATTTCACCGCTTCGAGACGCTCTGCGACAAACGCGAGCACGCTCTCGCGGTTCGAATTGTTCTGCTTGCCGAGAAAGAAATCTGTTTGGTCGACGCCGTCGATGGCTCTATCGGTCGGGATATTAACCCCAGCAAGCTTCAAGAACGTGGTGAATGTATCGACCTGATGCACAGTTTCGTTGCTCACGCTGCCCGCCGGAATCTTTCCGGGCCAGCGAATAAGGAACGGCACGCGCAGCGAGCCTTCCATGTGGGTGAAGTAGTATCCGCGCCACGGTCCGGATGACCCCTGCCAGGGCCATGTCGGGTCGGGACCATTATCGCTGGTAAAGACCACGATGGTTTCGTCGCGAATTCCGAGCTCGTCGATCGCGTCCAGAATCTGGCCGAGCCTGTGGTCCGTCTCCACTACCGCATCGGCAAAATCGCCCAGCCCCGTGCGTCCGGCAAATTCCGGATGCGGCGTGCTCGGCAGATGCACCTGCGTCATCGGCAGATACGCGTAGAACGGGCGTTTTTGTGCGACGCTTTGCTTCATGAATTCCACGGCACGGCGGGTGACGTCGGCATCGAGGAAGGGCCGATGCTTCAGATCGTAGATCTCCAGCTTGCGGCTCAATTCACCTTTACGCCCTTCCATTATGTATTGCGGCTGAACGCCCGATTTCTCAAAGCCCGGATCGCCCGGCCAGAAAACTTCGTCGGTCGTTCGCGGGATGCCCCACCATTCATCAAAACC
The DNA here is from genome assembly GCA_036562835.1 of Xanthobacteraceae bacterium. Taxonomy (GTDB): domain Bacteria; phylum Pseudomonadota; class Alphaproteobacteria; order Rhizobiales; family Xanthobacteraceae; genus VAZQ01. The sequence continues at coordinate 746 of DATCJI010000270.1, forward strand.
CTGATCGTTCGGGAAGCGGCCGTCCATGCTGCCGAGATGCCATTTGCCGAAATGTGCGGTCTTGTAACCCGCTCCTGAAAGCAACTTTGCAATCGTAATTTCCCATTGTGTGAGCCCTTGCGTGCGGGGATCGGCTACAACCGGATTGCCGATCGGCACCGTCAGCGTGCCGGAGCGCATGGCGTAGCGCCCGGTCATGATTGCCGAACGGCTTGGCGTGCACTGTGCCTCGACGTTGAAATTCGTAAGGCGCATGCCCTCCGCGGCAAGCTGGTCGGCGCGCGGCGTCGGGGTACCGCGCACGATGCCGCCGCCATAGCAGCCCAATTCGCCGTAGCCGAGATTATCAAGAAGGATAAAGACGATATTGGGCTTCACGTAGCTCCTCCCGCTTTTTCTGTCCGATACGAGTCATCAGGCATTCGAAGTAATCGAATTGCTCTTGCCTCAGCAGCAGCCGCCCCCGCCAAGCACGCGGGTGGCCATCAACGCGCGCGCAATCACAAACACATCCTTGCCCCTGACGTGGACTGTGCCGGTCACGATTACCTGGTCTCCCGCCTTCGCCTTCAGGCGCTCGTTTCCAATGATTGCCAGCGGCTGGTGTGATACGTCCTGCAGCATGAATTTCGTGCGCGCCGCGTTTGCCTCGATCACCAGGCCATAGATCGTGACCGATTTGCCGGCGAACGCAGATGGCTGCGCAAGGAGCTCGGCAATGATCGGCGTGAGCTTCGTCTCGCTTGCTCGAGCGGATTGCGCGGATGCTGCACCCGGCGCGAGCGCAAGCACAGCTGCGAGGACGAGGGCGGAAGCCTGTTTCACGGCTGGCTCCTCGAACGCTGCAGTGCGTAGGCTTCCACCGTCTCCGAGTATGCTCGACCCACCGATGAGAATGCGCCGACGGCCTCCTCAAACAACGTGGCGAGAATTTCGGCCTTGAGATCGGAATAGCGCGAGGTCTTGAAAATCTCGATGCCTCGCGGCCGCGGAAAGTCGACTGCAAATACCGCCTTTGTCGCTGCCGGCGCTCGCGACAACACGATGAGCGTATCTGCAAGCAGAATCGCCTCGTCGATCTCGGAAGTGACGAACAGGATGGTTTGCGCGCTCGACTCGAACAGATGCGTCAAATATTCCTGCATGAGCTGACGAGTCATCGCATCGAGACCGCGGAACGGCTCATCCATGAGCAGCACGTCGGGCTTATTGATAAGCGCGCGTGCCAGCTCGGCGCGACGCTGCATGCCGCCCGAGAGCTGGTTGGGGTATTTGTCGCGAAAATCGAGCAAGCCCACCCGTGCCAGTAACGTTGTGGACTCCTCCTGTGCCCGCGCGCTCGGCATCTTGCGCTGCACGGAGGGCCCGTACATCACGTTTTCAAATACGTTCATCCAGGGGAAGAGGGCACTCTCCTGAAACACGGCGAGGCGATCTGACCCTGGCGCGCGGACCTGGACGCCGTCAACGCTGATGCGGCCCCGGGTCGGCTGTTCGTATCCGGCAATGAGGTTGACCAGCGTGGTCTTGCCGCAACCGGATGGGCCGACGAGCACAGTGAAGCGGCCCTTTTGTGCGGTCAACGAGCAGTCTTCAATGACCAGTTTGGAATTGAACTCGTCGCCGTATGACTTGTACAGACGATCGACGACCACTTCGCCGGTTGCGGCCTCGCAAATAGACGAACGGCTCATTGCTGCCGCTGCCATGGCGCCGCATACTGGCCCAGCTGACGGATAATCTCCGACGAGAGAAATCCGGCGACGCCGATCGATACCATGCAAACAATGCACTGCGGGATCGCGTTGATCTCGAAAGACTGCCAGAGCAGATAACCGAGGCCAGTATTGCCGGCCACCATCTCGGCCGCGACCAGCATTTCCCACGCAAGACCCATTCCGACGGCCATTCCGGTGATGATCGACGGGATCGTGGCCGGGAGCACGATGCGCCTGAACATGTCTCGGGGCATTGAGCCGAGCGATTGGGCGGCGCGCCTGAAATTGACATCAATGCTGCCGGCGCCCCCGATGGTGTTCAAGAGCACGATCCAGAATGCGCCCAGAAACACAATGAAGATGACGCTCAGCTC
>DATCJI010000157.1:0-4150 GCA_036562835.1 Xanthobacteraceae bacterium
GATTAACTAAGGCTTGTGTCCACCATAGATGCGCAAGAGGCGGTCCTTGAAGGTCTTTGAATCGTACTCGACGCCCTTGCCGGCCCTCATGCGGGCTTCGGCCTGCTTGAGATCGTGTCGTAACTTCGCCCTTTCCGCCTCGGAGAGCACCGGGATCTCCTCCATGGTGGTAACGGGCACCATAGTAGTCCGACGGCGCTTGCGTTGCCCGGCGAGTTTGCTTGCCATGATCAGAAGATAGCAAAAGATGCTCGAAATCCAAGCGCCCCTGCTTGACCGCGCAGACAGGCCGCTCAATGCCCGATCGGGGCGGCGCCGCCGAGCTTTGTCTTCCGCAGGATGAGTGCCAGCGGCACGGTTGCAAGCGACATCAACATGAGCACCCAGAACACGTCGATATAGGCGAGGTAGGCGGCCTGCATCTGCACCTGCTGGCCGATCCAGGCAATGGCCTGTTGCTGCGCGTGCACGAGCGAGCTTCCGTGCTGCACGAAATACTGGATCACCTGATGCAATGTGTCCTGATACGACTGGCCCGACGGGACCAGCTGCTCGATGAGCCGGTTCTGGTGAAACTGCTCGCGATGGGCGAGCGTGTTTGAGGCGAGCGACACGCCGATCGATCCGCCGATGTTGCGCGCGGCATTGATCAGGGCGGAAGCCTGGTCCGTGCGCTCGGGCGGGACACCAACGTAGGAGGCGGTGATCATCGGGATGAAGATCAGGGGCAGGCCCACGCCGAGCAGCATGCGCGAGTTGGCAAAAAACCAGAAGTCGACATTCCCGGTCAGCCTGCTCAGGTCGTACATTGCAAGCGCGCAGATGATGGCCCCGATTGCAATCAGGTAGCGTGGCTGCATTTTTCCGGAAAGCCGCCCTACCACAATCATCATCACCATGGTGATGAGGCCGCCGGGCGTGAGTGTTAGCCCGGCCCACGTAGCCGTGTAGCCGAAATACTGCTGCACCAGTTGCGGCAGGAATTGCGTGGTCGCAAAGAGAATGCATCCCGTCGCCAGCATGACCACGAAGCAGGAGCCAAACTGGCGCGTTCCCACCATGCGCAGATCGATCATCGGATCGCGACGGCTGATCTCCCAGGGGATCATCAACACGAATGCGAGCGCCGCGATCGCCGCACAGGCGACGATGAAGGTTGAGGCGAACCAGTCCTCCACCAGGCCGCGGTCGAGCACGATCTCGAGCGCGCCCAGGAAGGTGGCGATCAGCAGGAATCCAATGAGATCGAAGTGCTGCCGGCGCCGCTCGCTGGCGGTCGTGCGGGTACGCAGGATGGCGGAGATGAGCGCGATCGCAACCAGGCCGACCGGGCCATTGATCAGAAAGCACCAGTGCCAGGAATAATTATCAGAAAGCCAGCCGCCGATGATGGGACCCACGACCGGCGCGACCACCACTGCGATGCCGAACAGCGCAAAGCCCTGCCCGCGTTTTTCCGGCGGAAACGCATCCGCCAGAATGGACTGCGCGACCGGAACCATGCCGCCGCCACCGAGGCCTTGCAGGATGCGAAACAGCAGCAGCGACTGCAGATTCCAGCCCATTCCGCACAGCACCGAGCTGGCCGTGAACAGCGCGAGGCAAGTGATGAAGAACCTTTTGCGTCCCAACCGTTTCGCCAGAAAGCTGCTGGCCGTCAGGATGGCTGCGTTCGCTACCAGATAAGTCGTTACGACCCAGGAGGCCTCATCCTCACTCACGCCGAGGCCGCCTGCGATGTGGGGCAACGCGACGTTCGCAATGGTGGTATCGAGCACCTCCATGAAGGTCGCCATGGCCACCAGGACGGCGATCAGCCATGGGCTGGTGGCCGCGCGGCTTCCCGCGGGAGGAGGGCCCGCCAGCGTTGCGGCGGCGCTCACAGCCATTCTTTAAGACGCTCGTATACCGAGGAGTTCGGATTGATGCGCACGCTCGGCACGACCGACATGCCGGGTCCGAGGGCGACATCAGGCGGCGGGTCGTCGAGAAGGATCTTCACGGGAACGCGCTGCACGACTTTGACGTAATTGCCGGTCGCGTTCTGCGCTGGCAGCAGTGAGAAGGCGGTTCCCGACCCCGGCTGGATGCTCGCCACATGGCCATGGATGTCGCGATGCGGATAGGCGTCGATCTCGACCGCAACCTTTTGGTTCGGCCGCATGTATTCGAGCTGCGTCTCCTTGAAGTTTGCGGTGACCCAGATCTGGTCGGGCACGAACATGGTCAGGTTGGTGCCGGTCTGGGCAAATTGACCCACGGCGGCGGTGAGATTGACCACGCGGCCGGGCTGCTCCGCCGTCACGGTGGTATAGGAAAGGTTCAGTTGCGCCTGGTCGCGCTGCGCCTTGGCTTGCTCGAGATTAGCGGCCGCAGTGGCACGCTGCGCCTGCAGGGATTCGAGCTGCCGCTGCGCCACTCTCACATTTGCTTCCGCGGTTGTGACGGCGGCTTGTTGCTGGGTGAGCTGTGACGAATACTGCTGCGCATTCTGCACGGTGCCCGAGCCGGTTTGTGCGAGCTGCTGATAACGCGCGGCCTGTTGTTGTGCGAACACGAGCGCTGCTTTTGCCTGCTCGAGCTGCGCCTGAGACGCACTGATCTGTGCCTGCTGCACGTTGATCTGCGCCTCGATGTTCTCAATCCCCGCCCGGGCGCTCGCCACCTGCGCCTGCGCCTGATCGAGCGCGATGCGATAATCGCGATCGTCGACGCGAGCGATCACGTCGCCGGCGTTGACATGCTGATTGTCCGTGACGGGAACCGCTACGATGTAGCCCGTCACCTTCGGGGCAATCGCAAACTGCCGCGCCGCGATGAAGGCATCGTCCGTTGATTCGAAGTGCTGCGCGTAGTTCCAGTACAGATATCCGCTTGTTGCCGCGAGCGCGACCAGGATGAGACCGACCAGAAACAGAAACGGATGCTCCCGCCGCAGCCTGGTGAGGCGCGATTCCTCGACGGCTTGACGGTCCTGCTCGGGCTGAGGCTCTTGCGGAACTTCCACAATGCGTCGCTCGCGCGCGGGGCGCTGGTGCGGCCGCAGCTCGCGGGGAGGGTTTGTTTCCGCCTCGGCTTCGGCTGCGTGCGCAACCTGGAGAGACGGGCGGAGGAAATCCGAACCCTCTGGCTGTGATTCCTGATCGCGATCTCGGTTTTTCGCCTGCTGCGCCATGAGCTCCTCCCGGGAAGCTCTGCATCCCGTGCCGGGGGGATAAATCGAAACGAAACCGTTTCGTTCCCTTTACTTGGCGCGATAGCAAGCCTAGATCAAGGGGTCTCAAGGGCTAACGGCGCAAAGCGGGCAAGCGCGGCATGCAGTCACAGCAACGTGAACCCTCCGGCAGGGGAAGCATCCCCTCCACGCGCAAAGCAAAATCGCGCGTCCGCATCGGCCGGCCCCCTCGGGCTCATGCAGGAGAAGTCGAGGCCCGCATTCTCGATGCCGCACAACGGGTATTCCTCGAACGCGGCCTTGGCGGTGCCAGCATCGACGAGATCGCGGGCCTCGCACGCGCCGGCAAGCCGACCATCTATTGCCGATTCCCCAACAAGGCGGCGCTCTTCACCGCGGTGGTGATGCGCGACGTGGAGGCGCACATCGCCGCATTCGACAGCCCGATCCCGAGCGGCGCAACCAGCGAAGAGCGCATTGCAAATCTCGGAGCCGCCGTCGTGCACGAGGTGCTGGCCGGCGGTACCGTCGGATTGATGCGCATGGCCGTCGCGGAGGCGCAAAGGTTTCCCGATCTGGCGAGCAGCGTGCGGACCATGGCGCGCCGGCGCGGTGCCGAAGTGGTGGGGCGGCTGCTGCGAGAAATCGCCGAATCCGACGAGCTTGCCAGGCTCCCGGCATTTGCCCCGGCGCACCTCGAGCAAACTGCGGAGCGCTTCCTCGATCTCGTCCTCGCACCCCTCCTCATGCGCGCCTTATTCGGCGAGCGGATCAGCGACCTGCAGACGGAAATCTCGCCGCATGTGGCGCGCATAGTGCCGTTCTTTCTGGCCGCCTGCCGGCACGCGCGCGCTGAATGATTGTTTTTATTGTGCGCCCCAGCAGGCCGCGACAGAGGTCAAATCCCGGCAACCGTGGACGACCCCGTCACCCGCGGGCTTGACCCGCGGGTCCATTATATTCGCAAAAAGATGG
>DATCJI010000165.1:0-2578 GCA_036562835.1 Xanthobacteraceae bacterium
CACTGTGGATCACAAGGCAATTGGCCGCCGTTATCTCGTGACTGCCTTCATCTTCCTTTTCCTCGCGGGTCTGCTCGCGGTCGCGATGCGCATCCAGCTCTCCGGGCCGGAACGCAAGCTGATCGGGCCCGACCTCTACAATCAGATGTTCACCATGCACGGCTCGACGATGATGTTCCTGTTCGCGGTGCCGGGGGTGCAAGCGATCGGCATCTATCTCGTGCCGCTGATGGTCGGCACGCGCAACATCACGTTCCCGCGGCTGATCGCGTTCAGCTATTGGCTTTATCTGTTCGGCTGCCTGTTTCTGTGGATCTCATTCGCGCTCGACATCGGCCCGGATATCGGCTGGTTCGCCTATGTGCCGCTTAGCGGACCCCAGTTCTCTCCCGGCAAGCGTGCCGATACCTGGGCGCAGATGATCACCTTCACGGAGGTGGCATCGATGGCGGTGGCGGCGGGAACGATCGCGACCGCGTTCAAGCAGCGCGCGCCAGGCATGACGCTCGACCGCATCCCCGTCTTCGTCTGGTCCATGGTGGTCACGTCGTTCCTCGTGCTCTTCGCCATGCCGGCAATCATGTTCGCCTCGAGCACCCTGATCATGGACCGCCTGATCGGCACGCATTTCTATAATCCAGCCGAAGGCGGCGATGCGATCCTGTGGCAACACCTGTTCTGGTTCTTCGGCCACCCGGAGGTTTACATCATTTTTCTGCCGGGAACCGGCATCGTCTCGGCGATCGTCGTCGCCTTCGCGCGTCATCCTCTCATCGGCTACCTGCCCGTCGTGGTTTCACTTGTCGCAACGGGCTTTCTCTCGTTCGGGCTGTGGGTGCACCACATGTTTGTGACGGGGCTGCCGCAGCTCGGCGCGGCGCTGTTCACGGCAAACAGCATGCTCATCGCGGTGCCGAGCGGGGTGCAGATGTTCTGCTGGCTGGCAAGCCTGTGGGAGGGCAAGCCGGTCTTCCGCACGCCTCTTCTGTTCGTGCGCGGCTTCATCGTCATTTTCGTTATCGGCGGACTGACGGGCGTGATGGTCGCCTCCGTGCCGCTCGATACGCAGGTGCACGACACCTATTTCGTGGTTGCGCATTTGCATTATGTGCTGATTGGCGGCGCGGTGTTTCCGCTGCTCGGCGGTATTTATTACTGGTTTCCGAAGCTCACGGGCCGCCGCATGAGCGAGCGCATGGGCATTTGGAATTTTTGGCTCGCGTTTGTCGGCTTCAACCTTGCATTTTTTCCCATGCACATTCTCGGTTTTATGGGCATGCCGCGCCGGGTCTACACGTATCAGCCGGACATGGGATGGGACAATCTCAATCTCACCGCAACGGCCGGTGCGCTGCTGCTGTTCATCAGCTTTGTCGTATTTCTGATCAATGTGCTGTGGACCCGGCGCGCGGGCGAAATGGCGGGCGACAATCCGTGGGACGCCGGCACATTGGAATGGGCGACCAGCTCCCCTCCCCCGCCCTACAATTTTTCCTACATTCCCGTCGTCACCCACCGCGAGCCGCTGTGGGCAAGCCGCGACGAGCTGCCGGTGATTGCCGGCTTGAGCGCGCGCAGGCGCGAGCTTCTCATCAGTGAGGTGGCGGAAGCGCAGCCGCAGGTGCGAGAGGCATCGCCTGATCCGTCAATCTGGCCCCTCCTTAGCGCGATTGCGGTAACGATCCTCTTCATCTGGTCCATCTTTTCGCCCTGGGGCGTGGTGTGGGGTGCCATTCCCGTCGCCGCCGCGTTGATCGGATGGTTCTGGCCGAAGGACACGCCTGAGGACGAGGAATGAGGCTGCGCATCGCACAGGACGTCTCGGCGCTGCCCACCTGGGGCTTCAGCACCCAAAGCACGCCATGGTGGGGCACGGTCGCTTTCTTTGCGATCGAGGGCACCGCGTTTGCGCTCGCCATCGGCACCTACGTCTATCTCTACACGATCAACGCCGAGTGGCCGCTCGGTGCGTCCCCTCCCAATCCTTGGCCCGGCACCCTGATGACCGTCGTGCTGCTCACGAGCATTTGGCCAAATCACTGGACCAACCGCGTCGCGCATGCGCAGGCGCTCCGTAAGGTGCAGATCGGGCTCCTCATCATGAGCGCGGTGGGATTGCTGACACTTGCGATCCGCACCTTCGAGTTTGCGCACCTCAATGTGGGCTGGGACCAGAATGCCTACGGTTCAATTGTTTGGGTGATCCTTGGTTTGCATGCGACGCATCTCATCACGGATGTCGGAGATACGCTCGTACTGACCGTGTTGATGTTCACGCGCCACGCGAGGCCGCGCCGGTTCAGTGACGTCACCGACAACGCCTTCTACTGGGACTTCGTCGTGCTCTCGTGGCTGCCGCTTTATTTTTTGATCAATTGGGTGCCGCGGCTATGAATGTGCGGGCGTCAATACGCCGGGGCGTCGGCGTGGCGGGGCTTATCGCCGGCCCGGGAGCCTGGGCGGTGAGCACGCAACTGAACTATGCGCTCGCTCCGATAGCGTGCCGATACACGACGCTCGTAGTTGGGTTGCCGGCCGCTGCGCTTGTGTGCCTTGCGGTCGCGGGCGGCATTCTCTC
>DATCJI010000206.1:0-7937 GCA_036562835.1 Xanthobacteraceae bacterium
AGTCTCTTCGGCGCGCTCGCCCGACAGATATAGCCAGGAAGGCCGTAATCGTTGCGCTCGCCTCGATCGGAGAATGGGCTGTCCTCGCCGACCGCGCCTAATCCCGTCGTCCTCGACTTCGATGATAACCGGCTTGCCTCCATGCTGTTCGGCCAATACGGCCAGAATCTCGCACTTATCGAGCGCCGGCTGGGCGTAGTCGCCGAGCAGCGCGGCAATCACGTGGCCGTCGCAGGACCGCGCGAAGGCGTGGCTCAGGCGCGCCGCGTGCTCGAGGGGCTTTACGCCCGTCTGAAACAGGGGGACGAGCTCATCGCCGGCGACGTGGAAGGCGCTATCCGGCTGGCCATCGCGCAGGGCTCGCTGTTCGATTACGAGCTGGATGGCAGCCAGGTAAGTTTTGAGCAGATCAATGTGCGCAAGCGCCCGGTTCGAGCGCGCACTCCTGCCCAGGATGCCTACATACGCGCGCTGCGCAGGGACCCGCTGGTATTTGGAACGGGACCCGCCGGCACCGGTAAGACATGGCTTGCCGTAGCGCACGCCGTGCAGCTGTTCGAACGAAAGGAGGTCGACCGCATCATCCTCTCGCGTCCGGCGGTGGAAGCAGGCGAACGGCTCGGATTTCTGCCCGGCGACATGCGCGAGAAGGTCGATCCCTATCTGCGCCCGATCTACGACGCGCTGTACGATCTCATGGACCCGCGCATCATGCAGCGCGCGCTTGAGACCGGGGAGATCGAGATCGCGCCCCTTGCTTTCATGCGCGGCCGAACGCTGGCGAACTCGGTTGTGATCCTGGATGAGGCTCAAAACACCACGTCCATGCAGATGAAGATGTTTCTCACGCGGCTCGGGGAGAACAGCCGGATGATTGTCACCGGCGATCCGACTCAGGTCGACCTGCCGCCAGGGCAGACCTCCGGGCTCGCCGAGGCCACGCGGTTGCTCAAGAATGTGGAGGGCGTGGGCCTCATCGCCTTCACGGCCGCCGATGTAATTCGACACGAACTGGTCGCGCGCATCGTCGAGGCTTATGACAAGGCCCCGCGGCGCCCCGCGCCATCGCGCAATCTGTGAAAATGAGCATCGACAGTCACCGCTCCATGCGCGCGGCGAATTTCGGTACGCGGCCGAAGAAGGTGGCAATGAATGCGTCACCGCGTGGTGCTCAACGCCCGCCGCGAACGGAAATTGTTATTCAATCTCCCTTATGGAATGCACAACGGAATGCACGCCGAGTGTTGCGGCGCGCGCTTAACGAGGCCACGGCGGCCACCGCAACGAGAGAGGGCGAGCTCGCACTGGTGCTGACGGACGATGCGACAATGCGCGGCCTGAACCGGAAATGGCGGCGGAAGAATAGCGCGACGAACGTGCTTTCCTTCCCGACTCAACATCCGCCGCGCAGTGAGAACGCTGTCCGCCTGCTTGGTGATATTGTCATTGCCTTTGAGACATGTGCACGCGAAGCGCACGCGCACGGCCTGTCATTCACGGACCATCTAGCGCATCTGGCCGTGCACGGCTTTCTTCATCTGGTAGGCTACGATCATATTGCGGATGAAGAAGCCCACCGGATGGAGGCGCTGGAAGCCACCATTCTGGATCGGCTGCATATCGCGAATCCCTATGTAAGGAGCCGCGCACCCGCCCGGGCGCAATCCTGATGGCTGCGTCCGATCGAGCTTCCTCTGCCGAGCCGGCGGTCACGCGCAATCTGCCCGTTCCGGTGCGCCAGGCTGCCGCAACACGCGAATTCGCGGAGAGCTGGCTCACGCGCGTCCTGCGCAACTTGTTCGGCTGGCGCGGAACCACCATCCGCGCCGACCTCACCGATGTGCTCGAAGACGGCAGCGACCAAACCGATTTTTCGCCGACCGAGCGCAGGATGCTCAAGAACATTCTCGCGCTGCGGGAACGCCGCATTGCCGACGTGATGGTTCCGCGTGCCGACATCGTGGCCGTGCAGCGGGAAATCTCGCTCGGCGAGCTCATGAAAGTGTTCGAAAGCGCCGGTCATTCGCGCCTTGTCGTCTATGAGGAGACGCTCGACGACGCGTTAGGGATGGTCCACATCCGCGATCTCGTCGCGTTCATGAGCATGCGCGCGGCGGCGAGCGCCAAGGCCAACACCCGCCGCAAGAAGCCGTTTCCTGCCGGTCTCGACCTCAAGGCCGTGGATCTTTCCATGCCGCTTTCCGCCACCTCCATCGTGCGCGAGATCCTGTATGGGCCGCCATCCATGCCGGTGCTCGATCTGCTCGCGAAAATGCAGACCACGCGCATCCACCTCGCCATTGTCATCGACGAATACGGCGGCGCCGACGGCGTTGTTTCCATCGAGGACATCGTCGAGCAGATCGTGGGCGAAATCGCGGACGAGCATGACGATGAAATCCAACCCGGCGTGGTTCGTCAGCCGGACGGCTCCTTCCTGGCCGACGCCCGCGCGCCGCTCGAAGATGTGAGCGCAATTGTCGGCCCCGAATTCGATGTCGGGGACGTTGCGAATGACGTGGACACGCTGGCAGGGTATGTGGTCAGCCGCGTTGGGCGCGTGCCCGTCCGGGGCGAGCTCATTCCCGGACCGGGGCCGTTCGAGATCGAAATACTCGATGCAGACCCGCGCCGTCTGAAACGGCTGCGCATGTATCGTACCCTCGACAGGCAGAATGGAAACGCTCGCCGGGAGCCGGCGTCGCGTGCGGAGGGCACAAAGACAAGCACCGCTGCCGAAACAGGGGAAGGTGTCGAGCGGACGACTCCTGAGCCGTTAAAAATCCCGACCGAAACTGGTCGCCGAAATCCGTCCGCAGAGCCTAAGGCGGGATAGCTTTTTCGAATCGCTATCCCGCTCTATTTATTTTGTGGAGCATGATCTTCATGCTCTAACCTAAAGACGGGTGACTTTGTCTCTGCATCGCGAGCCCGATCTTCTTTCACCATGATGTTGTTCCGAAAACCGGAGCCCACCCTGGCATCAGGGCACGAGGACACGTTTTCTCGGGATCGTCCTCCGGCTCTGTCCCGCCTAGCCCATCGCATTATGCTCCTCTGGGGTTGGCGGCGCATGCTCATCGCGTTCGCCGCGGGAGCCGTCACCACTCTGGCACTGCCGCCCCTCAATATTTGGCCGCTCCCGTTTCTCACGTTTCCTGTGCTGGTCTGGCTCATCGATGGCGCCGCGATTGAACGCGGGGGCCCCGTGCTGGCCGCCGCCGTTTTGGGCTGGTGGTTTGGGTTTGGTTATTTCCTTGCCGGACTGTACTGGGTCGGGCACGCCTTTCTCGTCGATGCCAAGACGTTTGGATGGCTTCTCCCGGTTGCGGTGACCGCGCTGCCGGCGGGCATGGCGGTTTATACCGCGGTCGGCCTCGCAATCGCGCGGCTTCTATGGACGCCGGGCGCTTGGCGCATTCTTGCGCTCGCGTTTGCGCTCACGACGACCGAGTGGCTGCGCGGACACCTGTTCAGCGGCTTTCCGTGGAACGCGTTCGGCTACCTGTTCGTCTCGCCGCTCTGGCTTGCGCAGGGCGCCGCGCTGATCGGCATCTGGGGCATCACCTTCGTTGCCATAACGGTTTATTCGCTCCCCGCCGTGCTGGCCGCCGATCGGGCCGACACGAAGCGGCCGTGGGCGGCGCTTGCATCGGGCGCGGCTGCGATCCTCGCACTTGCCGCCTTTGGCGCATGGCGACTGGCACAGACGCCGACTGTGTTCCGGGAAGGCGTTCGGCTGCGCATCATGCAACCGAATTTGCCCCAGGACGCGAAGTTCAACTACGCAGAGAAGCAGCAGGTGATGAGCCGGTACCTGACCTTGTCTGATCGGTCGACCGACCCTGACTCCGCGGGCCTGCGGGATGTTACGCATCTGATCTGGCCGGAATCCGCATTCCCGTTCTTTCTGACGCGTGAACCCGACGCGCTGGCGCAGATCAGCACTCTGCTGCGCCCCGGAACGGTGTTGATCACCGGCGCCATTCGCGCGCCCGAACCCGAATCGGGCCGCCCCGTCACGCAAGCCTATAATTCGATCTATGCCATTGGCTCGGACGGCTCCGTTCTCTCGGTTTACGACAAGGTCCATCTCGTTCCGTTCGGTGAGTATTTGCCTTTCCAGCGCGCGCTCGAGCGGCTCGGCTTCGTGCAACTCACAAACCGTCGCGGCGGATTCCTGCCCGGAGAGCGGCGGCGCAATCAGCGCGTGCCGAATGCTCCGGATTTCCTGCCGCTGATCTGCTACGAGGTCATTTTTCCCGGTGATGCGGTTCCGCGCAGCGACCGGCCGGGCTGGCTTTACGCGAATTTCGGCCGCTACGTCGGCTGGCCGTTTGTGGCCGGCAGCGGCGCGCGGCCGGGCTGGATGCTCAATCTTACCAATGACGGCTGGTTCGGATTGAGCACAGGGCCTTATCAGCACTTTCAACAAGCGCGCATCCGCGCCATCGAGGAGGGCCTGCCCCTGGTGCGGGCGGCAAACACCGGCATTTCGGCGGTCGTCGATCCACTCGGACGTGTCGTGAAGTCACTGCCGCTGGGCGGGGAGGGCGTGCTCGACGCGCCCTTGCCGCAGCCCATCGGCAGAACGCCCTACGCGCGGGCCGGCGACGGGCTCCTTGCATTGATACTCGGTTTGGCTTTCGCGCTGGTTATCCGCGCGCGCAAGGCGCAGGCCTGAGCCACAGGCGCATGCGCTGCGCGAGGGGTGCTACCATTTGGCGCCCTCTCCGCACATTGAATTCCGGCACGAAGCGTGAAAACTCGCTCTTGGCAGGGCACCCGCGCCGGAGACCGGGATGGCAACGAAGAGTCCCAATCCAATCGACAGGCACGTCGGCAGCCGGGTGCGCATGCGTCGCATCATGCTCGGCATGAGCCAGGAGAGGCTCGGAGAGGCGCTCGGGCTGACATTTCAACAAGTGCAGAAGTACGAAAAGGGCACGAATCGCATTGGCGCGAGTCGTCTGCAGCAAATAGCGCACATTCTGCAGGTACCGGTTGCCTTCTTCTTCGAGGACGCGCCGCGCCAGCTCGAACGTCTGGACGAAACGAGAGACGCGCCTTCCGCCAGCTACGTTTCCGAGTTCCTCGCCTCGACCGAGGGTCTTTCGTTGACGCGAGCGTTCATGCGCATCGACGAGCCCAAGCTCAGGCGCCGCATCGTGGATCTGGTCGAAGCGATTGCGGGAGGGCGCAAAGAATAGCCCTCGCTCATCTTGACCTGTCTTGCCTCTGCTGCAACAAAGGCGCGGCGCGTTCGCCAAGCTCGGGAAATCCACATCATCCATACGATCCGGCTGCCGGAAACGCGCAGGGCTGAGCGGCGAGGGGAGAAGTTCAGTGTGGCGCGGCAGATATCTGTTTACGAGCGAATCCGTCTCCGAAGGTCATCCGGACAAGGTGTGCGATCAGATTTCTGACGCCATCCTTGACGCACTGATTCAGAACGATCTGAAGCTGGGCATTGCGGAAGACAGCAAGGTCAACACCCGTCTCGGGTGTGAGACGTTGTGCACGACCAACAAGATCATCATTGCCGGCGAAGGTCGTGGCCAACCGCCGTTGTTTCAGAAACATGGCAAGCACGCGGTGGTCAATCGAGAGATGATCGCGCAGATCGCGCGCGATGTGGTGCGCGATATCGGGTACGAGCAGGAGGGCTTTTCCTACTACGGCGCCGACGTCGAGGTTCTGCTGCACGGGCAATCCCCCGACATTGCCATGGGCGTGGATGCCAAAAAGAAGAACGGCGTCGACCAGGAAGGTGCCGGCGACCAGGGCATGATGTTTGGATATGCCTGCACGGAAAGCGAAGTGTATGAAAAGGGTTCTTTCATGCCCGCTCCGATCTACTTCGCCCACCGCATCCTGAGAGCGCTCGCGGAAGGACGCCGCGCGCAACGGCTGTTCGACCTGCAGCCGGATGCGAAAAGCCAGGTGACTGTGCAGTACGTCGATGGCAAGCCGATCGGCTGCACCAAGGTAGTCGTTTCCAGCCAGCACAATGCGCATACCCGGAACGGCAAGAAATACACGCCCAACATGGTGCGTGACATGATCGAGGACACAGTTGCATCCGCATTGCCCGAGGGCTGGATGCCGAAGAAGGCATCGGACTTTCTGGTCAATCCGACGGGCAATTTCGTGGTCGGAGGTCCGGATGGGGATTGCGGCATCACCGGACGAAAAATCATAGTCGACAGCTACGGCGGATACGCCCCGCACGGCGGCGGCGCGTTCTCTGGAAAAGACCCCACCAAGGTGGACCGCTCTGCCGCCTATGCGGCGCGGTATTTGGCCAAGAATGTCGTCGCAGCCGGCCTTGCCGAGCGCTGCACGATCCAGATTGCCTATGCGATTGGCGTCGCCGACCCGATGTCGCTGCTGGTCGACATGCACGGGACCGGAACAGTCGACGAGCGCAAGGTGCAGAAACTCTTGCCGGACGTTTTCTCGCTCAAACCGACAAGCATCCGGCGGACGCTGAAGTTGTCGCGACCGATCTACCGGCGCACCGCGGCCTATGGCCATTTCGGCCGTAGCCCGGAAAAGGACGGCGGCTTCTCGTGGGAAAAGACCGACCTTGCAGACACGCTCAAGCGGGCGCTGCTCTGATATTGTCACGCCCCGCCGGAGCGCAGACGAGCCCAGCCGAGCATTCTTCGGGCGCCGTGTTGGTCGCGGGCTCAGACGCAAGCAGCAGGCGCTGCTCGCGACAGTGTTGCCGCAGCTTCGCATCGACCCCACGGCCATCCCGCGCGATCTTCGCGCTCTTTATCCGCGTCCGGTTGACGAGGTGCACCTCGAAATTGGCTTTGGCGGCGGCGAGCACCTCATTGCGCAGGCGCAAACAAATCCCGATACTGGATTCATAGGCGCCGAGCCATTCGTCAACGGCATGGCCAAGGCGCTTGCCGCAATCACGGAAGCAAACATTACAAATATTCGGTTGCATCATGGCGACGCCTGGGAGCTGTTGCCCGGCATGCCACAGGCCTCCGTTGGCCGCGTCGATCTCATTCAGCCGGATCCCTGGCCCAAGCGCCGCCACTGGAAGCGTCGGTTCATTCAGGAGCACACCATCAGGGAGATCGGGCGCGTGCTGCACCCTGGGGGTGAATTTCGCGTCACCACCGATGTTGCAGACTATGCGGCCTGGACGCTTAGGCACATGCTCGCGTCGGAGCTCTTCGAGTGGACGGCCGAGTGCGCGGACGACTGGCGGCGGCCGTGGAGCGGATTTTCAGGAACGAGGTATGAGGCCAAGGCCAAGCGCCAAGGCCGCGCGCCTTGTTATCTGATCTTCCGCAGGACGCAGAGGTGACGGGTCTGCGCAACCGTTTGCGGTAACATCAGCGCTGCACCGATGTTGGCTGCCAGTGCTGCACTTGCCAGAAGCGCATGACGCGCTGCGCCGTCGTTGCCGAGAGGCGCTCGAAATTCGTGTAGGCCAGATCGAGCGCCTGCCCGGAAATACTCCCCGCCTTCGGCAAGGCGGTCGCCAGCGCCCGCACGGTTTGCCAGCCCCACCCTGCAGACTTGCAGATGATGAGAATGGGATCGAGGCGGTCGGCGCCCATGATCCGGTCCACCACTTCGATTGGCACTGCGCAGAGCAGAGCGATTGCCGCAACAAGGTCGTCGGGCCGCGCGTTCTCGGCGAGCTCGACCACCTTGTCCTCATTGAGAAGGCCTCCTTCGCGAAGGGCGAGAACTCTCGCTTCTGCCGCCGCATAGTCGGGCGGTGCGGGCTTGACGACGAATTCCTCCACAATTTTTCGTAATGCCGGCTGCACGGGTGCGCTGTCACCGAGGAGGTGCTCGCGAACAGTCTCATCGGCGCGCAGCAGCAGCTCACGAAACAGCTCAGGGGGGAAATCCGGCCGTGACGCGAGGAGCGATGCGAGCGGCTTGTCTGATCGGGCGGCTTC
>DATCJI010000308.1:0-2710 GCA_036562835.1 Xanthobacteraceae bacterium
GGTCTCGTTTGCCTCCCGACGCCATGAAAGTCGCGGCCTCGACGCGGCTTTCAGAAACATCGAGCGAGCGCAACATATTGCCGAGCTCGTCGGGGTCATCGGTTTCGATCATGCCTACTCGGCCCGTGCCAAACCCCAGGCCCATCAAAATGGGCTCGGCCAGCGCGATGGTCTTTACGAGACTGCTGACATCGTGGCGGGGCTTCGTGCGCAGCAGGAAACGAATCGCGCATGCGCCGTAGGCAAAAGCCGCTGCGATCGCCTCGAGGCCGACTTGCGTCACCTCGTTGACGGCGAACGGCATGACGTTCGCGGGCAAGCCCTCGCCGAAACGGGCAAGCGCGTCGATTAATGGCGTACCATGGGGCTCATCGTGAATGAGCAGCACCGGCCGCGTGCCGCCCGCATTTGAATAGGCCGTGAGCAAGCTGCGCAATTTGCGCAGCAGCACGTCGGCGGACGGCAGCGCATACGCAGCCGCCCCTGTGGGGCAGACCGCCGCGCATTGACCGCAGCCCGCGCACACATGCGGATCGATTGCGACGTGATCACCCGCAGGCGCAATCGCGCTTGTCGGGCAAACGTCGAGACAGCGCGTGCATCCAACGATGCGCGATCGCGAATGCGCGCAGATGTCCGGAGTGAACGAGATGTACTGCGGCTTGTCGAATGTGCCGGTGAGATCGCGCGCCTTAAGCACCGCGCGCAGCACGGCAGAAGGATCACCCGGATCGGCGCGCAAATATCCCTCGCGTAGCTCGCTCGCCGGAAAGAGCGGCGCCTCTCCGCTAAGGTCGAGCACAAGATCGCACTGGGAAGCGGCACCATCGCGTGGGGCAGCGAAGCGCATCACGTCGCGTGATGAAGGCAAAGGCTGTGCGTACTCGTCGACCATCAGCTTGAATGCGCCGAGATGGCCGCGCGCGGAACGGATGCGCCCCTGCGCCACGGCAAATTCTGCGACCCTGGGCGGGGTGACCGCAGCCGCCGGCTTCAGCAACACGGTGACGTCGAGATGTTCCTTCAGCAGTTTGCCCGCCTCGATCGCCTGCTCATCACGACCATAAATGAGAATGACGCCCTCGCTCTCGAAGCTTACAAATGGAATTTCCGGAACCGGCTCGGCCGCGGCCGCAAGGAGCGCGGCCATCTTTGGGCCGGCGGCTGCCGCATCGGCGGACCACCCCGCCGTCTCGCGGATATTGGCGAACCTGATTTCGCCAGCTCTGTCTTCCGCCAGCTCCGAGAATAGCGGCGCTTCCTGCGTGCAGCCGACGAGCAGCGGTTCACCCCCGGCAGCAGCGGCACGGAACTTGTCCACTTCATCCCGGCACAGCTCGTTGGCGGTGATAACGGTACCCTGGCAACCGCGCTTCACCGCCGCCTCGTCCAGCGGAATCGTGCGCTCGCACGAGCAAATCAGAACTTTGCGCGTCTGTTCTGGCATCCGTATCGCTCTTGAACGCGCCTCCCGATCCGTCATCCTGAGGCGCGAGCGAGCGCAGCGAGGGAGCCTCGAAGGATGGATGGCGACCAAACGGGCCGCATCCTTCGAGGCTCGGCGCGTTGCGCCGAGCACCTCAGGGTGACGGAGCGAGGTGAGCGCTTGCTGCGCCTATATGGTGTTTATAATGACTGCATACCATCGGCGCGAATCTGGAAACTGAAATGACACTCCCGCAACGCACGCGACTGCGCACGAACGAGCCCAGGCTCGATCTGCCCCCGCCGTTCCGGTGCGTGAGCCTGCGCGAGGTGGGGGATGCATTTGCGCACGCAGTGAGCGTGGCCGAGCAGGAAGGCGCCGGCACGCTGGTTCATGTCGGCCGCTTCGATCTGGTGGAATTCGCGCTCGTCCTGGAACCCGAGGAGCCGTTGCGCAGCGCGCGCCGCGCGCTGTATGCGGGACTGGTGGCGCTCGGCCATGCGCTTGCGGTGCATGCGCCTCCCCAGCGCCTCATCACCTTCGAGTGGCCGGATGCCATTCGGGTCGATCGCGGGCTCGTCGGCGGCGTGCGCCTCGGCTGGCCGCAAGATTCTCAGGAGAGCGAGGCGCCAGACTGGCTCGTCTTTGCCGCCATGATCCGCACCGTGGCCTTCGGCGAAGAGGATCCGGGCCTGCGGCCCCTTTCCACCGCACTCGAGCAGGAAGGCTTCGATGACCTCGGCTCGGGCAGGCTTGTCGAAACTTTTGCCCGCTCGTTCATGCGTGTGACGGACACGTGGCAGGCGGAAGGGTTCGGGCCGATAGAGAAGGAGTTTTTGGCGCGCGTGCACCCAGAGACGGGCATTCGTTATGAGCTAACCGGAAATGGCGATCTCCTCATGCATCGTCCGGAAAAGCCTGAGACCAAGCGGAATTCTCTAAAACAAGCGCTACGCCATCCCTGGTGGCTTGATCCGGCAACCGGCGGCCCGCGCAGGCAATAGCGTACCCCTTACGAGCCCCAATCGACCATGAAGGACTTCTGGCTCTCCAGCGGACACCACCTGCTCGACCGCGATACGGGCGGCGGGCTGCTTGTGACGGATGAATATCTGAAGGCCTATCTGGCGCGCCCGGAGCTCGCGCCGCCCGCGGAGGCATGCATCGGCGAGCGCACCCTGCATGCCGCGCTGCTGCTCAATCCGCGTCGGGCAGTCTCAGCTGCCGAGATCGCCCGTGTCGCCGACTCCGATGCACGCGAGAACTGGAGCGTAATGATCCAGT
>DATCJI010000344.1:0-3490 GCA_036562835.1 Xanthobacteraceae bacterium
GCCGGGGTAAAGAGGGCCGATTCGTTCATTTATGCTGCCGCCGGTACGCAATATGGGTCTGTGCCGGGTCCGGTTCAACGCGCCAGGGACAGGGCATGATCGCGGCTGTGACGCTTGTAGGGGCGGCTTTTAAAGTCGCCCTCGGAGCAAGTTCCGATTGTATGGCATCAGAGAGGCGGTCATGGCCGGCCCTGTGCCGGCCATCCACGTCTTGCTTGCGGCAGAAAAGACGTGGATGCGCGGGACAAGCCCGCGCATGACAATCGAACGAAATACTCTCAGAAGAATTCGCGCGCAAGCGAACTCCGGTGGCACAAGCTATCGCATGGATGCAGAAGCGGCGAGCCGAGGCTTGACGATCTCGACCATTCGCTCCGCCGACGTTCCGGGCGGGAAGAAGCCGATATATTTCCCGCTTTCGTCGACCAGATAAATGAACGAGGAATGGTCGACCACATAATCGGGGCTGTCGGGAGGAACCTTGGCGTAATAGACCTTATACGCCAGGGCAACGCGCCGGATCTGCTCGGCAGTGCCGGTAAGCCCGATCATCCGCGGCTGGAACAGCGAGACGTACTCGGCCAGATGAGCGGCGGTATCGCGCTCGGGATCGACAGTGATAAAGAGCGGCTGAACCGCCGCACCGGCGGAGCCCAGCTTATCGACAGCCAGGGCGATCTGCTGCAGGTTGGTCGGGCACACGTCGGGGCAGTAGGTATAGCCGAAATAGATCAGCAGCAGCTTGCCGCGGAAATCGTGATCGGTGCGCGGCTTGCCTGTGTGGTCGATCAACGCGAACGGGCCGCCGATGGGGCCGCGGTTCCACATGAGGTCGTCCATCAACCGCGCGGCCGATTTTTCATCAGCGGATTGTGCGCGCGAGAACGATGCGGGCCCGGCCAGCAGGAAGCCGGCCGCGAGGCCGAGAATGCGGCGCCGCGTGACTGCGATCACGCGCCGAAATTGAGTCGCGCGGCCGCCGAGGCGAGCAGCAGCCTGTCCGGCATGATTTTCTGCACCGAATCCACAAACGTCTGCCCGCTGCAATGCATCGGCACCACCACGTCCGGCGCGAACGTCTTGAGCTCGGTAACGACCTGATCCGTATAGTCTGGCGTCGCCGGGCCGAGATGGAAGCCGCCGATCAGCGCATGCAGTTTTTTGATGCCGCACACCTCCTGCGCCTGGCGGATGGTGTTGAGAATGCCGACGTGCCCGCACGAGGTGATGACGACAAGCCCGCGGTCCTTCACGTTGAAGCAGGTCGCATGCTCGTGCGTGTGCTCGTCCGGGACCACCTTGCCCTGCAGCTCTGCCGCCGTGAAATGCGTGTACTGCGTGGCGTCGCAGCCGAGGCCATCCTTGATCGCGTATTCAACCATGGTGTTGGGCAAAACCTTCTCGATGCCCGAGCGCTTGATCTGCCCGGTGGTGAAGGCGTGGCCGGCAATCACCGTCGGGTGCTCGCAGAGGACCGTCGCAACCTTGTGAGCGGCCAGAGCGCGCCGGTCGAGCGTGCCGAAGTCGCTCAATTGGCCGGGGGTCCCGATCCCGATCAGACGATGACAGAAGTTGTCCTCGCCGCCCGCGTAGAGCTTCAGGTCCGCCGGCAGCGTGCTGCGGTACTTGTCGAGGAAGCCCATCAAGCCCCCGTAATGATCGAAGTGTCCGTGGCTGACGATCAACGCATCGGCCTTTTTCACGTCGATGCCCATGATGCCCATGTTGTTGATCAACACATCTGGCGTGTAGCCGTAATCGAGCATCAGGGCGCGGGATTCATTCCCGCGTTGCGATTCGAGCCAGAGCGACAGGCCCCATTGGGTGTGAATCACATTTGGAAACCCGGCGGAGACGGGGGTCGGCTGCACGCTCACGCCATTCACCGTCGCGGGGCGCAGGAAAAGATTGTGGGTAGAGTCGACAAGCACCTTGATCGTCACCTTGTCGACCATTGGCACCTCGATGGGTGCTGCCGAGGCGAACCCGACGCAAGCGAATCCGCCGCCGGCCGAAGCGGCTGCCATCGCCGCCGAAGCTTTCAGAAATTCGCGCCGTTTGAGTGTATCAGCCATCGAATTCTCCCTGGACGCGCATGAATTGTCCGAGGCCTCGTGCCCAGAATGCCTCTCATGAGTACGTCAGCTTAGTATCGCCCGCTGCGCATTGAAAGTTGCAGGCTTGCGGCAGGAAACTCTCTTTGCGGTCCTCAAACGATCGGGAGCTCATGGGCGCACATGCCACAATCTTCCCAAACGAACGCCGCAATAGCGACGCCGGCGGGCGGCAGGCTGAGCATCTCGCGCACGGGGAATGGGGCTGTGCGGACAAACGAGTTGACGGCGCTTCTCGGCCCGGCACGATCGTGGCCGCTCAAGGCAGCGTTTGCGGCCGTTTTTGCTGCCGCGCTGCCCACGTTCTATTTTCTGCACAGGCACGGCTGGCTTGTGCTGTTTACCGACTGGATAAGCGCGCACGGGCCCACAGGGGCTTTGGTGTTCGCGATCAGCTATGTCGTGATCGCGGTTCTCCTGCTCGCTCCCTCCGAGTTTATGTGGATTACGGCCGGCGTCCTGTTCGGCGCGTGGGCCGCGCCCCTGGTTCTGGTCTCATCGGTGACGGAATCGCTGATCGTATTCTTGCTGTCGCGCTATTTGTTGCGGCCTAAGGTGAGGGGCCTCGTAGAAAACCGGCCGCTGCTGCGCGCAATCGACGCCGCCATCGGATCGGAGAGCTGGAAAGTCGGCATGCTGCTGAGGCTCAATGCGCTGGTGCCGTTCAATTTCCAGAACTACTTCTTCGGGGCGACGGACATGCGGCTCGTGCCCTTCACCATAACGACGCTGTTCGGCATCATGCCGCTTACGACAATGTACGTCTATCTGGGGACTGCAGGACGGAGCATTGCGTTCGAGGAGGGTTGGGGAACCGGCAATCTCAGTTTGCTGTTTGGCGGGCTCGCCGGAATGGCGGTCGTCGTTTATCTCGTCGCCCGCAAGACCAAGCAGAAACTGAGTGAAATCACCGATGGCAGGGGCGAGCTGCGCGCCAAGCCAGCTGGAATGATGTGGCCGTTCGGCGACGTGGGGCGGTTCACACCACAATTAGAATGGCTCCGCACAGGACGAGTGCGAGGGTCCACAGCAGATCGAGGTTGATCCATCCGCGCCGCAGGAATGCGAGTCCCATCCAGCGGTACACGATCAGCGCAACGACTCCGGTTGTCGCCAGCATGACGCCCGTGTGCAGACCGAGCGCCGCGAAAGCAGCCGGCAGCGAGCCAGCACTCGTCAGCGCGTTGGCCGAGGAGGAGGCGGCGAGACAAAGCGGAATAACCGCGGGAATCAGCATCACCCCGGCACCGTGCGCATTCGCCATCATGAACGACCACAGGCAGAGACTCCCGAGGCCGGTCTTGCATGCCGACGCGGACCTTGTGTCGGCGCCCATAGAAGGCATGCCAGACTGCCCAGCCCAGCAGCACGAGACC
>DATCJI010000347.1:0-2048 GCA_036562835.1 Xanthobacteraceae bacterium
TGTGCATCGTGTGATCACGTCGGAAGATGTGCGCAAAGTGATCCCCGAGCCGTATTACGGCCCGGCCTTCCACGATCAGCCGATCCTCGCGATCGACAAAGTGCATTACGTGGGCGAGCCGGTCGCAGTGGTGCTGGCCTCCGACCCGCATGTCGCCGAGGAGGCAGCCTCGCTCATTGTCGCAGAGTACGAGGACCTGCCGGCCGTGTTCGACGAGATCGATGCCGAGCGCGACGAGGTCCTCGTGCACGAAGCGCTGCGGCCGGCGGGGACATTCGCCGACCTTGCGCACCTGAAGGGACGCAAGGGCACCAATGTCGCGCTGGATTTCGAGCTGCGCCGGGGCAATGTCGAGGAAGCCTTCGCCAAAGCGGCGCATGTGTTCGAGCACACCTTTCGCACGCAGAAGGTTCTGCATGCGGCGCTTGAGCCCTTTGCGTCCATCGCCGACTGGAGCGAAACCGGCCTCACGCTCTATACCGCTTCGCAAGGCCCCTCCTTTGTGCGCACCGAGATTGCGCGGCTTCTCGGCTGGCCGGAAAATCGGGTGCGCGTGAAAGTGCCGTACCTCGGCGGGGGATTCGGCGGCAAGCTCTACATCAAGCTCGAAGCCTTGGTGACCGCGCTGTCCATGATCGTGCGGCGGCCCGTCAAGATCGCGCTCACCATGGAGGAGCAGTTCTACACCATCACCAAGCATCCAAGCACGTTCCGCATCAAGACCGGTGTGGATCGCAGCGGCCGGATTACCGCGCGCAAATGCGAGGTCTACTGGAACGGCGGCGCCTATGCGGATATCGGGCCGCGCGTCACGCAGAAGTCGGGATTCACAGCGTCGGGGCCTTACGACATCGATAATGTCTGGGTCGATTCCTACGCGCTCTACACAAATCTTCCGCCGGCCGGAGCGCTGCGCGGATTTGGCGTCCCGCAGCTGGTATGGGGCTATGAGAGCCATACCGACATGATCGCGCGTGCGCTCAAACTCGATCCCGTGGAGTTCCGGCGCCGCAACATCCTGCGCGACGGACGCCCGCATGCGACCGGCACCATCATGCGCGAGGCCAGGATCGAGGCGGTGCTCGACGTGGTGACCGCGCGTCTGAGCTCGACCTCATTCGCGCATGCAACAGGCGAGCTGCGGCGCGGCCGCGGCATAGCCATCGGCATGAAGGCGGTGATCGCTCCGACCACGTCCGTCGCAAATGTGGTTATTGCGCCCGATGGCAGCGCAACCTTGTTTTGCGGCACGGTCGACATGGGGCAGGGGTCCGATACGGCCATGGCGCAGATTGCCGGGGAAGTTCTCAACATTACGGCCGAGAGCATCAAGGTTATCGCCCGCGATACGGACGCGACGCCCTACGACATGGGCACGCTCGGCTCCCGCTCGCTGTTTCACATGGGGCACGCGGTGCGGCTCGCCGCCGAGCATGCGCGCGAGCAGATCCGCGCGCTCGCGCGCGAGACGGGGGAGCCCGAGGGCAGCAATATCCCGCTGCCGGAGCTGTTCCGAAAAAAATACGGCATGCTCGCGGGGAACATCGTCGGCACCGGCATCTACAGACCCGATTACGCGCCGCCCGCGGCGGGTACCGGGCTTACTCCGAATGCCACGCCTTTCTGGATGTGCGCCGCGGCCGGCGCGGAGGTCGAGGTGGATACCGAGACCGGGGCGGTACGCATCCTCCGCCTCATCAACGTCGTCGATTGCGGTCGGCCGGTGAACCCGAAGATCGTCGAGACGCAGATTTCCGGTGCGTCGCTGATGCAGCTCGGATTCACGATGTTCGAGAAGATGCATATCGATGCCGGGCAGGTCACCAATGCATCGCTCGCTGAATACAAAATTCCCTCTTTCCTGGACATGCCCGCCCGGATGGAGAACGAGGCAGTCGGTACAGCGCAATCGAACGGGCCATTCGGCGCCAAGGGCGTGGGTGAGAGCGGAACGTTCTGCGCCTCGCCGGCTATTGCGAATGCGATCGAGGACGCCTGCGGTGCGCGCGTCCTGGAGCTTCCGCTCACTCCGGAAAGCGTGCTGCGCG
>DATCJI010000367.1:0-5886 GCA_036562835.1 Xanthobacteraceae bacterium
AGGTCAGCGCCGATGCGGCGGCGCTCGGATGCGTGAACGAGGTTTTGGGGTGCTGCCGTATTGTGCGTGAAGGAACCTCCGCAGACGAGCAGCTGCGGCGTTTTTTTCGGACGGAGCGCGATGCCGAGCCCGGCGGCTTCACGCCCGTGCTGGAGTGGCTTGCAAGCACCACCCTCACAACCTGAACGCGCCTATCTTCCCCTGCGGAGCGAACCGGAGCGGGGGAGGGGGACCACCTAAGCGAGCGCAGGGTGGTGGAGGGGGTTATTAGCGTGCGGCGGTGCGCGCGTCAGAACGGACCTGCGCCGAAATTAAGCCGCTGCGTGACATCGTAGCCGGTTTTGCTCGTTGGCAGCGCGTAATCGACGTGCAGCGGCCCGAAAGGCGAGGACCAGATCAGGCTTGCGCCCACGGAGGAGCGCACGGTGCGCGAATCGGCGGGCGTGAAAGATTGCGATAGTCCCGAAAACGAGGTCTGGCCGCGATAGCCCCAGAGGCTGCCCGCATCCGCAAAGAACGCCGCCTTGAGCGCGGCCTCAGGGGGAAGCCCCGGGACCGGCGCCTGCAGCTGCACCGATGTGGCCCAGTAGGCGCTGCCTCCGATATTGTCCGACGTGGTGCTCGGCGTGAGATCGCGCGGCCCGAAGCCGTTCGGCGCAAACCCGCGCACGAGCTGCGGGCCGCCGAAAAATCCGCTCAGGAAAGGCACGCTCTGGCCGGCCAGGGGCGCGATTGTGCCGCCTTGCAGGCGCGTGCTCGCGACCAGATCGTCTCCGAGGCTCTTATAAACGCGCAGGTCGGTGGTTGACCTGATGAACTCGGCTCCGCCGCCGAGTCCGGCGGTATCCTGCCTGAAATCGGCGCGCATGCCGTCGCTTGGATTTCGCGCGTTGTCGAGGGTGCTGTAGGCGAGCGTTGGGCCGATCGTCGAGATGAGCGTGGGGCCGTTGAGCGCCGCCTGCTTGACCGCGGCCGACGCCGAGACGCACGCCGGCGGCACGCAATTCAGGAGCGCGGGTGCAAGCGACAGGCTCTGGCTCGTGAGCGAGTAGCGCAGGCCGGCGCTCAGGTTCTCGGTCAGTGGAGCGCTTGCCTTGAGATCGCCCCCATAAGTCAGGCTCCCGTAAGACTGGTAGGAGTTGGTCAGGGTCTCGCGGTAGAAGACGTCGCCTCCTGCCGAGACGTGATTGCCGAGCAGGTAAGGGTCGACAAAGCTGAACGTGCCGCCGCGCACATACTGGCCGAGCGTCGCCGAGACCTTTACCAATTGTCCGCGCCCGAGGAAATTCATTTCCGAGACGCTCACCTCCCCGACCACTCCTTCGGCCGCGGAATAACCGCCGGAGGCATTCCATTCGCCGGTTTTCTGCTCCTCCACATCAATCGCAAGCACCAGCCGGTCCGGCGCAGCCCCCTGGCTCGTCGAGACTCTCACCGATTTGAACAGGCCCATGTTCCTGAGCCGCCGCTCTGCCCGGTCGACGAGGGTCTGGTTGTAAGGATCGCCTTCCGCGAACTCGAGCTCTCCCCGGAGGAGCTCGTCGCGCGTGCGGAGATTACCGCGAATGACAATTCGCTCGACATACCGGTGCGCTCCGTCATCGAGTACAAACACAACATCGATTGCCCTGGCGGCTGCGTCCCGGGCGAACCGCGGGTGCACGGAAACAAAAGGGTAGCCCCGCTTCGCAAGCGTGGTGACGATGTCACGGCCGCCGTCCTCGACGGCATTGGCATTGAACGCCTCTCCCACCGCTATCTTCACAACCGCTCGCAGCTCGAGGCCATTCACCGTTGCAAGGTGAGATTCGACCTGCACGGCCCGGATGCTGTACCGCTCGCCTTCGTCGACGATGAAGTGCACGGTGATGCCGTTGAGTCCGGGCTCGAAGCTCGCCGCGGACGTCACGCGCGCATCCGGAAAGCCGTTCGTGCGGTAAAATTTCCTGACAAGCTCGCCATCGGCTGCAACGCGGTCGGAATCGTAGATGTCCGTGGTCTTCAGAAAGGCAAACCAGCCGGACTCGGCCGTCGTGATCACGCCTTTCAACCGGTTCCCGGAAAATGCGCGGTTGCCGGTGAACACGATGTGCTTGACGCCGGTCTTGATGCCTTCATGAATTTCGAAGACGAGATCGACGCGTCCCTCTCCGCGGGCTATCGTCTTCGGTGTAACCTCTGCTCCGTATCGCCCCTGGTGCTGATAGGTCTCGATAATGCGCGCAGCGTCCGCCTGCACTGCGGCCTTGGTCAAAAACGCATTCGGCTTTAATCGCACTGCATTCGCCAGATCGGCATCCTTGAGCAACCTGTTGCCCTCGAATTGCAGGCGGCCGATCACCGGCGCCTCGACAACGCGCACGATCAGACGGCCGTTCTCCTGAATGATGCTGACGTCCTCGAACTCCCCGGTCGCATAGAGTGCTTTCAACGCCGCATCGAGCGCGGCTGCGCGCGGCGCTGGCTCCGGGCCCAGGTGAAACTGCGCTGTGATGTCTTCGGCATCCACCCGATGGTTGCCCTCGACCACGATCAGGTCGGATGCCGCAGCACCGCGCGTCAGCAAGGCCGCGACTATGAGAGCCAGCCATGTTGTTGTGCTTCGCACTGCGATCAAACGCCGGCTCGACTGCAGCGGCCGCGGTTGCGTCCCCAAGCCCATTGACCTTGCTCCGCGTGCGAAACCTCCTGCGTGTTCGCGGCGAAAGCGTGTTCAGTTTTGGAAGCTGTCAGGCTCTTCTGGCGGCAATGGTGTTCTGCAACCGCCGAGCGCGCCGGAGTTGAGCGTTGATTCAGGTTTGATTAACGACGAAGGAAAATAGAAAGGGGCGCGGTGTTCGAGGGTTTCACAAGAACGAAGATAAAGACGAGCGGGGCAGAGATCGTCCTGCGCCATGGCGGCAAAGGACCGCCTGTGTTGCTGATGCACGGCAATCCGTTCACTCACGTGAGCTGGCACAAAATCGCCCCGCGCCTCGCCCAGGAGTTCACGCTGGTTTGCACCGACCTGCGGGGCTACGGGGATAGCTCAAAGCCGCCGGGCGGCGACGATCACTCCGGCTATTCGTTCCGCGCCATGGCGCAGGATCAGGTCGAGGTGATGCAGGCGCTCGGCTTCGAAAGATTTTACGCCGCTGGACACGACCGCGGCGCCCGCGTGCTGCACCGCATGTGTCTCGATCGTCCGGAGCGCGTTCAGCGCGCCGCATTTCTCGACATGCTGCCGCAGCATCATCTGCTCAACAACGTGACTTTCCGGTGGGGCAAGTTCTCCTGGCACTGGTTCTTCATGATCCAGGACTATCCGACCCCGGAGCGGATGATGGCCGCCGATCCTGAATTCTTCATCCGACGCAAGCTGTCCAAGACCGATAAAGGGACCAGCTTTTTCGCTCCGGAGGCGCTTGCAGAATACATTCGCTGCATCAAAAATCCCGAAGTGATTCACGCCATGTGCGAAGACTACCGCGCGACCTGCAGCGTCGATGTGGACATGGATACGATCGACTACAACGCCGGCAAGCGGGTCAATTGTCCCGCGCTGATCCTGTGGGGCGCGAAAGGCGGCGTCGGCCGCAACCATGACGCCAAGGCCGTCTGGGCCAATTATGCAACCAACATCGTCGCGGCGAAAACAGTACCCTCAGGGCACTACTTGCAGGAAGAATGCCCGGACGAGACCTGCGCGGCCCTTCGCGAATTCTTTGTCCAAATAAAATTTTGAGTACGCCCCCTCCACCACGCGAAGCGCGGTGGAGGGCAGGGCTGTCGCATATGGGCAATCGAGCCGCAAATTCGGAGTGTTCCCCTCCCCCCTGTGGGGAGGGGCTAGTGGTGGGGGTACAAACAAATAAAGAAAGCACCCCCACCCCCCACCCCTCCCCACGCTCGCAGCGCAAGTGCGCTGCTCGTGGGGGAGGGGAGTACATCGAGTGTGCCGCGCTGCTTTCGTTCATATGCAGCCCTGCGGTGGAGGGGGCATCAAGGTTCAGTCTCCCGGGTTCAGAGGCGCCATGCGCGCCGGCAACGTATCGGGGGGGATGCGAGCTGCGAGCGAGCGCGCATAGACCTGGTGCATGGCCGCGAGCAGGGGGGCGGCCGTCGTTTCCGCACGATCGAATTTTTCCCGCAGCTGCGCATATTCGGAAGCGATCTCGGCAATGAGCTGTTTCTCATCGACGCGGGTAAGCTTTGCGTCGCGCATGACGATCTCGGCTCCGACCATGGAGAAGTCGATCCCTGCGCCGCGTTCTGCGTAAACGAGCTGCCGCACCGGGTCGGCGAGCGGCGCAAACGCGATGCTGTCGAGGCGATAGCCGACGATGTCGGCGATTGCGCCGGGCGCGAGCACGCCGAGCTCGCCGGCAAACCCCAGCGCCTTCGCACCGCCTTGCGTGCCCGCGGTCAAAGCTTCGCGCGCGGAAAGCCAGCGCGAGTAATCGTCGCCGCGCAGCTTGGAAACCGCCGCTGCCGTCCCCACCACCGTGAGCATGTTTGCCGTAATGGTGGAGCAGGTGCCGTCCGAGCCGAGGCTGACATTGACGCCTGCCTCGAGCAGCTCGCGCACCGGCTGCACACCGGAGCCGAGCGTCAGATTGGACCACGGGTTGTGCTGCGCGGTTGCGCCGGTGCGCGCGAGCGCAGCGATCTCACGCGGGTTGAGCCACACCGCATGGATCAAGGTCGTGTTCGGCCGCAGGAAGCCAATGCGGTCGAGATACTCGACCATGGGCGAGCCGTAGAACAGTTGTCCGCTGACCACCTGCAGCCGCGTTTCCTGCACGTGGGTGATCACCGGGAGATCGTGCTCGTCGGCAAAGCGGCGGCACGTGCGCATGAAATTCTCGCTGCAGCGCTGTGGCGCCGAGACCGAGACGACGACCGCCACACGCGAGCGCTTCGGATGGCGCTTGCGTGCAAGCTCGCCATAAAGCTCGAAAAGCTCGCGCTCCGGCGGGATTTGCTGGGCGCGCAGGTCGTGCAAAAGAGTGGCAGGGAAGGATTCCTCGATGAACGGGAAATTCTCGACCGTGCGGCGGTTGTAGAGCGAAGGACCGACCAGTGCCCGAATGCCGATGTCCGCATAAGCCTGGAAGGCGGCTTCCAGACAGGCGCGGTTGATGCGGGATCCCGGCAGGAGATCATCGACCACCAACGTGGTGCCGGAGCGCAGCGCCTCGATGGCGCCGATCATGGTGCGCAGATACGTCTGCTGCGGCGTGAGCTCCACCGAGAGGCCCGCGCGCACATGATGCATCCACAGCTCGAGCGGGCGATTCTCGACCCGGCCTTTATGAAAGTGCTCGTGGGAATGAAAATGGCCGTTGATCAGTCCCGGGACGAGCAGGCGTCCGGGCAACTCGATCACCTCGTCGCCGGACTGTGTGCCCGCGGGCTCGATGGCGCGGATACGATCGTCCTCGAGCAAAAGATCGATCGCCTCCGGCGTGACGTCCAGCTCGCTTCCGACGAGCGCGCGAGCGCCGCGCAGCACGGTACGTTTGGGCATGAACTTCTCCAGGTCGAGGCGATACCTTATCCTCTTACCCGCCACTCGGCAGGCCCATGTCCATGAATGGACTCAGGCGGACTCTTCTTTCGCCACGATTGCCCGGCATAATTCAAACCGTGGTCTACATTGGAACCCCCAAGGTACCTTGACGGCCACAAGGGCCCCGGCGATCAACCTCCCCGGGGCCTTTTTTTAAAGCCGTTCCCTCACACGCAGTCTGCGCAAACTTGACTGCGGCGCGGCCATGCCGGCAGACATAAGGCAAGGCGCCGGTGAGCCCATGACGGCATCCATTCGAGAGTTTGCGCGCGCGTTGACAGGCGAGAGCCTTCCAGCTCAATCGCGACTCGCATATGCGTTCGCGGCCTTGTGCA
>DATCJI010000375.1:0-5522 GCA_036562835.1 Xanthobacteraceae bacterium
ATCGCCGTACTGCACTCTCGGCGATACGCGTCAATCAGTTTTTGGAGGTCCTCGGGGTCCAACTTCTCGGACAGCTGCGTAGATCCCACCAGGTCACAGAACATAACCGTGAGCTGGCGGAATTCAGCGCCGCGATGTTGCGCAGGCGCTATTGCCTCTGAGCCGATTTGCGAAATGTCGGTTATGTCGCTCGCTTGAGTCTCGGCCCCTATCGAGGCGATGGCCCTCAGCAATTTTTTGCGGTGGCCTAATGAGATACCAAGTTTTTCGAGATCATTTTCGGTCAAATCCGGAAGGACCGAAAAATCGATGTTGTTGTCTGCGAACAGTTCGGCGTGCTGACCTAGACCGTGTCTACCCAGCCACTCTGCCAAGTCAGTAGGCGGCCTCGCCATTGTCGAGAACCTAGCTACGGCCGTAGTTCAGAAAGCGCGTACGAAACTGCAACGATTGATAGCGTATTGCAATCATGCCACGGATTGAGCGCCGCGCTCTCTTTCGTGCGAAGCGCTTGCATCGTGAGGATATAGAGGAGTCTCCCCGAGAGCCTCCTGCAGTTCCTGCAGAATCTCCGCCTCGGCTTTAAGGAGCTCGTGATTATATCCCGCCGCCAAAATCAATGCCGATTCATACGTCTCCTGAACGACCTTGATGCGATCATCCGCAGGAAGGGAGGCCACGAACTCGATCGTTTCTGCGACGTGCGAAGCCTCGCTTCCAAGGGAGCTGTGGCTTCTGAGGAAGCGCGTCGCATCGACGCCCTCCGGGCACATGGATTGAACCTTATCGATATCGGCCTGCTCCTTGAGCGCGGCGATGCGTTCCAGACAGTACGAATATCCAATAGAGCCGATTGGATAGTCCTCGGCACAGAGGTCATCGAAACGCTTGCAGAGCGGCTTGATACCCTCCGGAATGAAATTCGCAACCAATTGCTCGCCCGGGACGCCCAGCGCACGCAGATCCTTGAGCGCGAGTCGATCGTGACCTGTCTCCTCGCGCGCCCGCACTTCAAGGTAAGCTGCAACGTCCGGCCTGCCCAGTTCTTCGAAGCGGCCGGCGGCACGTCGGAGGTTTCGAGGCGTGTCGACAGACGTGTGATAGGCGCCGACCAGAGCCAGAATGTACCCGGCGATAGTGGGCTCCGGGCGCGCGAGGCGGTTCTCAATTCGCGTGAATGCAAGATTTATCGCACCGTCGAGAAGACCCACCGTGGTGCCTGGCGTGCCTGCCCCCTTCATCGGCGCCGCGAATGGGTCTCGCCCCCGTTGCGCGTCGGTTGGAGTATGAAACCATACCTCTCCTGACTCTCGGGCGATGATCGAAATGTCGGCGCTGACGTTGACCCATTCCGTGACCAACTGTGTCATTCGAAACTCCCCCTTTTCAACTGCTCGATGCGATTGCTTCTCGCAAGATGCGACGAGACACGCTTCAAGCCGGAGACTCGCCGCCTGACCTCAGCCGAGGCACGCCCGCGCTAGATTCCATTCGGCGTGCAGGCCATCAGCAACTTGGCCGTATTAAGAAGATTTGCTCCGGCGCCCAGCCGGCTTTTGTTCGGGAGCACGAAGACCACGTCGTCCGGAGTTTCCATCGTGTATCCGGTATCGTGCTCGTCTTCCGTGATTATTACGGCGCGCTTCAAATCGAAATTCGGTGCCGCTGCATTGATTGCCGCTGTGGCTTGGTTGACAGCAATTTGCGTGGCCATTCCTTTGTTCGCTCCGGTAGTTTCACGCTGCAGGATCTTGTCGAGGCTTGCGACGCCATTCCATGCATCGACGATCACTTGCGCAATGCCGGGAACAGCATCTGGCGGCATCGCAAATTCCGGAACCGTTATCTCTACGCCACCCTTCTTCTTTTTGATCCCACCTGGTGCCGTTGGTGCCATTGTTAAGCCCTCCCTGTGTGAGTGGTGCAATATTGCTACTTTAGGTTTCGAGTTCCATGGTAGCAAGTTGGAATAGTAACACAGACAAA
The DNA here is from genome assembly GCA_036562835.1 of Xanthobacteraceae bacterium. GTDB lineage: Bacteria > Pseudomonadota > Alphaproteobacteria > Rhizobiales > Xanthobacteraceae > VAZQ01. The sequence goes on from DATCJI010000375.1 coordinate 1,987, forward strand.
ATGACCTCATAAGTGGTAACGGGTTGGTATGCGCTCAGTGGCGATGCCAACTGTCTATTTAAGAAAAAGGCTCGGCTAATGTGAACGACATCACATTAGGAGCATCAGAATCCTCTTTATTGTTCAGACTTCAGAGCTGGAGGACTGGGCATGTCGTTTACCTCCACAAATGCAGATTTCAACTATGCCGACTTGCCGGTTGCGACCTACCGCGCCGGCGAGAACGTACTGGTTGCCGGCTCAAGCACAGGACGGCTGCTGTTTCTCAAGGACGGAGTTGTCGAAGTCGTCAGGCAGGGCACGGAGATTGCCATTGTCGATAAGCCCGGCGCGGTGTTTGGTGAGATCTCCGCTTTGCTAAACAGGCCACACACGGCGGATGTGTATGCCTTAAAGCCCTCGCAGTTTTATGTCGCTAATGCGGGTCTGCTTGGCAATGATGTTGGCGCGCTCTTTTATGTTGCTACTGTCTTGGCAGAGCGTCTTGACCGCGCCAACGAGACGCTAGTCGTTTCATTGCGGCCGCGGTGACACGTCAACACATCCACAGCCTCGAAAGGCTCCCAAGCTGGGCGCGAGCGTGCGGCTAGGTAGAGAGTCCGTGCGTGGATCGCTCCGCTGGCACCACCTTCGCCTCGCGCCGCAAGCGCACGCGCTTCAGCGCGCCGACGATGCCCTGCGGCATGAAGATGATGCAGAGAATGAGCAGGATGCCGTAGATCGTATTCGCCGCACCAATGAAATTCGTGCCGAACCACACGCGCAGTGCTTCGGTCAATGACAACGTGAGCAGCGAGCCGACCGTCGGCCCCAGCAGCGAATAGACGCCGCCGGCGATGACCGCGAATACGATCTGCAGCGACACCGCGATGCCCGACACCGTGTCGGGATTGAGATACATGAAATACTGGCCGTAGATGGCGCCGCCGAGCGCCGTCAGACTTGCGCTGATGACGGTCACGCGCAATTTCTCGCGCAGCACGTCGATGCCCACGGCGGCTGCGGCGTCCTCGTCCTCGGAAATCGCCTCGAGCGCCTCGCGGTTGATGCCGCGGTCGATGCGCTGCCAGACATAGAGCCCGACCAGCCACAGCACCAGCGCGATGCCATAGAAGTAGCTCTTGTCGGTGAATTGCAGCGCGTACCAGGAATGGCCGGCGGCCTTCGGCGTGAAGCCGAGCGAGCCGCCGGTGATGTCGCGCGCGGCGGTCAGCGACAGCAGCACGACCTGGCTGAGCGCGAGCGTCACCAGCGCGAAATAGTGCCCGACCACCCGCAGGCGGAAGCACGGATAGCCGATGACGAGCGCGAGCAAGGCCGAGAGAAAGACGCCGAGCGGAATCCCGACCCAGGGCGTGAGGCCGTAATAGCTCCAGAGCAGCGCCGGCACATAGGCACCGACGCCCATGAAGGCGCCATGGCCGAACGAGACAAAGCCGAAGCGTCCCATCAGCGCCCAGGCCGTGTAGATGAAGGACCAGATCAGGATCTGGATCAGCAGATGCAGGAAATAGACCGGGGTGACGGCAGGGAGCGCGATCAGGATCGCGAGCCCGATAAGCGCGAATATGCGGACAAGGCTCATCGCGCGAACAGCCCTCGCGGCCGCACGAACATCAGCACGATGAACAGCGTGAAGGCGAGCACGTAGGACAATTCGGTATTGGAATAATAGCCGCCAATGGCGATGATCTGGCTGATGATGAACGAGGCAATGAAGCCGCCGATCATGTTGCCGAGGCCGCCCAGCACGCAGATCATGAAGATGACCGGGCCGAATGTGTTTCCGATGAAGGGATGCACGTCATATTGCATCGCCAGCAGGCAGGCCGCGAGCCCGGCCAGCGCGCCGCCGATGGCCGAGGTCACGAGATAAATACGCCGCTGGTCGACGCCCATGAGGCCGACAATGTCGCGGTCCTGCGCGATCGCCCGGATCGCGGTGCCGATATAAGTGCGCTTGAGAAAGAAATAGAGCGCCACCGCGCCGACCAATCCCAGCGCGAAGGCGACCAGCCGCGCAAAGCTGATATAGATCGTGCCGATCTCCAGGATCGGCAGCCGCACGCCGATATTGCGGAATTCAGTTCCGAACAGAAGCGTCGCGAAGCTCTGCAGGAAGAACAGCAGGCCGCCGGTCGCCAGCAGCTGGTTGAGCGGCGGCGAGTTGAGCACCGGCGCGATGATCAGCAGGTGAACGAGCACGCCAAAGGCGGCCATGGCTGCGATCGCGATCAGGCAGGCAAGCGGCAGCGGCACGCCGTACTGGGCGTAAAGGAAATAGATGACGTACATGCCGCACATGACGATGTCGGCATAGGCGATCCAGACGACGTCGATCACGCCGAAGATCAAATTGAGCCCGAGCGCGAGCAACGCCAGCACGCCGCCCAGCAGGAGGCCGTTGATGATCGCTTCGAGGAGATAGATGTCCATCCCGCGCTACAGCCCCATATACGACTTGCGAATGAAATCGTTGTTCCTGAGCTCGGCCGCGGTGCCGGCGAGCTTGATGGCGCCGACCTCGAGCAGATAGGCGCGGTCGACGACCTCGAGCACCTGCTGCACGTTCTGCTCCACGATCAGCACGGTCAGGCCCTCGGCGCGGATGCGCTGCACCAGCTCGAACACCTGCGCCACGACCAGCGGCGCCAGCCCGGCGGAGGGCTCGTCCATCAGCAGGATTTTCGGCTTCGACATCAGCGCGCGCCCGATGGCGCACATCTGCTGCTCGCCGCCCGACAATGTGCCGGCGAGCTGCTCGCGGCGGTCCTTCAGGCGCGGAAACAGCGTGAAGACCCAGTCGAGCTGCTCAGCGAAGCGCTTGCGCGCCTGCGGGATGAAGGCGCCGATGCGCAGATTGTCCTCGACGCTGAGCCGCGGAAACAACCGGCGGTTCTCCGGCACATGGGCGATGCCCTGCTCGACCATGCGGTGCGCGGGCAGGCCGCCGACCGGCCGGCCTTCCAGGGTCATGGCGCCGTCGCGCAGCGGCAGCAGGCCGGAAATCACGCGCATCAGCGTGGTCTTGCCGGCACCGTTCGGACCGATGACGCCGACCGCTTCGCCCTGCGGCACCTCGAGCGAGACGCCGAACAAAGCCTGGAACGAGCCGTAGCCGGCGGAGACGGCGGCGAGCGACAGCATTACGATGCCTTTTTTTTGCCGAGATAGACCTCGGTGACGCGCGGATCGACGGATGCCTGTACGGGCGTACCCTCGAAGATCTTCTCGCCGTGATCGAGCACGATGACGCGGTCGACGACGCGCATCAGCACGCCCATGATGTGCTCGACCCAGATGATGGTGATGCCCATGCGGCTGCGGATGGCGCCGAGCATGTCGGCGGCGCGCTCCATCTCGGCGTGATCGAGCCCGCCGAGGCTTTCATCGGCGAGCAGCAATTTCGGTTTGGTGGCGAGCGCGCGCGCGAGCTCGAGCTTCTTGAGCGCGGCGGCGCCGAGCCCACCGGTCTGCGCGTCGGCGTCCGACGGCAGGCCGACCATCTCCAGCGCCTCTTTCGCGCGGTCGGTGGC